>NZ_JBFRKQ010000062.1:0-24069 GCF_041469505.1 Vibrio sp. 10N.286.49.E11 | reverse complement strand
TCAAATTGGCAACAGAAGCGACGATCACCAGTTATAGTTGAGGTAGGTTTAGTTGAAGAGCCTCTGAGTTCCAAAGCTAAAATGTACTAATTCAGCTGAAAGTTACTCATTTATTTTAACTTACTGCTTGTTGTTAGCTTTTCTCAAAGTAGTGTTCTTATTTTGGGAGCACAAAAGGATGGCTTGATCCGCCTCATCATAGTTGGATATTAAGTTAAGCCTCTTTATACCTACAGTTTTCCAAGGCTTCCTAATTTAGCACAAAATCAGACTCGTTTTTGTCCAAAAACTGCGCAGGTTGAGTTTTTACCCGTGGCACTTTTTAATGCGGAATTGCCTAAAATTGCTTAAAACTATTATTTATCACACCATGAGAAGCATCAGCTTAATCTAATTTTCTTAATGAACCATTATGTGCTTAGTTGTATACTCTCGTTCATTAGCTAGTTAACCAGCAGAGCCAAAGCGGTATAATAAGGTATTGTAGAATTATCAATATATAAACCAGAATATTTAGGTGCCAGAGACTCTAACACTGGCGATGATTTCCTTGGATGGTGGGCACTTCGTCTTGCATTACAACTGCTCGTACCTGACACAACATTGGCTGCCGTTACAGTTGAAGGTGTAAATCTTGATGACGAAAACGCTCAAGTTTTAACTGAGTGGGGTTCTGTTTCCTATGGTTTTTTTACGGTGGTCATACAGTAGAGACGGCTGGTAAGGTTGTCTTTGAGCAGTTGAAGTATTCGTCGTCAACACCTGAAAAAATGGATTGTTTCGGATTTAACAAGCTCCAAGTCGAAGTCTTCAAATAACAGCATTATCAAGGGCCTTGCTGATTCAATCAATGACATATTAAAGGTTAGACCAGATTTGGTTAGTACAGGTGCGCTAACAATCAGGTTAGTCAGTAATATGTCTATTGGTGCATAGCTTTAGAAGTATCTTTCCGATGCCAATAACAAGAAGCATGAAATGTTGAGAGCTGCAAGTGGCAGGGTGACCGCATGAGTGCTTAATTTTCTGTTTAGACCTGCGCTTAGGACTGCCTCTAACATCGCTGTGTTCATCATGCAGCGCTTCTGCTTTCCAACGATACTGAGTTTAGTCGGCATCTTGCTCGATGATAGTTTTGGCTATTTCTATTTGGCATGCCATCGCATCAATAGTGACTAGAGCGCCTTTGATACAAGAAGTTTGATGAGTTCAGGTATTGCTGTTATCTCGTTGCTCTTTTCTTATGTTTTGAGCTGTCCAAGTACGAGCTTATTGGACGAATCATAAGCTCAAATTCTATGAATAGTACTCGCTCGGTCATCTCGATTGTAAGAGCCCCAAAGGATTTTACCATCAATAGCTACGACTTGCTGCTCTGCGAGGGAGTATACCGATGACATTCAGTTTATAAAACTGGTGTGATATGGACCTGGCTCTATCTTAGATATAATGCGCGCAATCGTATCGTCGGAAGGAATATTAATAATAAACATGACATTCCGTTTAAACCACTCATGATTACCAAGGATGTACTCGCGAATATCAAACCAACCTTTGGCACCAGCAATAACAGCGCGTAATGAGCCGAAAAGAACATCAAACAAGCAATACGTTAGCTTTGCTAACAGGCGCTTATCTGTGACTGAATGAAAGTGTTCTTTAAAATCATCGATATGCATTGTAGGTTGGTCTCTTTCTTAAAAAGAGAGTATATGATCACAGCTAGATATAATCGTTAAACTGATCAATCTTAGTGGTTAGAAAACGTTCGTGATCTCACCCTAGCTTGTCCAATAGTTCGAAAACGTGTTGCTTTACAAATAATTAATGTTGTCGCTAATTAATTTGGGTGTAGTCAATGTTGTTTGTTGCTAAAAGTGTTTGAAGTTTGATCACCTTTTTCTTTAAGTCTATCAACTCGCCTTTAAGGCTTAAAATTTTATTAGTATCCTGTTCTCGACCTGCTAGTTGAGTAACTATAGATTCGTTGGTTTTTTTTAAGTGTACTAACTCTTTCGCTTGCCTATTTGTTTTTTGGGTCAACTGGTCTAACTTAACTTGAAGTTCAGACTCACTTTCGACTAGGGACGACGCCTTAATATAATTAAAAAAATCTCTGCCAATTTCTATCTGCTCTTTTTCATATTGTGCAACCAAGTCTTTTAAATCATCTTTCGTTAGCTCCCTGCTAATTTCATTTGCTTTAGCTCTAGATAATTCGTGCTCTGACTTTAACTTCTCGTTCCATGTTTTGATCGAGTTGTACAAGAAAGGACAATTTTGTCTAGACATATTTGAGTGGTTTAAGTCATGTTCTCTATTGAGATTTTCCTTTACCTTTCTACACACAGATGACTTATTAATTGTTCTTTGCCTTATTGGGAGGGTTTTTTCTGAGGTCTTGATTTTATTTTTTATCATGATGAACTCCATCTCACAAACTTCATAAAAAATTTTTTGAAGGTCTGTGAGTTTTTCGAATTCAATTGGATGTTTTTTTTTACTTTTATCTAAACCAATTAACATTCGTCCTCCTAATGGCTACTTTCTAGTGGTTTTATCAGAGTTTCAATTACTTTAATCTGACGTTCAGAGTGCTTGTAACGTTTATTATTCGAATTTCTCAACAGTTTCACTAATTGCTCTGGCTTGTCCATTGAGTGCAAAATGTTTTGGTGTGTAATCATTAACTGCTCAAGTGTTAAAAGGTGACTATCGCAATGAACGGATAAATTAGGACAACCGATACAGACTCCCGATTCTCCGTTTTCAATTTTGGGCACACCTTGCTTATCAATACAATTAGCAAGCTTCCTTCTACTTTTAAAAACCATGCAAAACCCATAACTATGAGGAACTAATCTTTCTATCCCATCATCTTCATCTTGAATCCATGCTTCAATCATTTCATCAAGCTCATCAGGAGTTTTCCAGTTCAGGCCCTCGATATAGTTTCTTACATACGCAACGGTATGACCTGAGTATTTCGTATGATTAACGTCTCCGGCAATCCTCTTAACCAATTCAATGGTATAGTGTGTTTCTGCCCTATGTTGCTCGATCGAAGTAACTTTATTCCTTTTATATGCATGAGTGAAGTTAAGTACGTCACTGGAGCTATGAGCTAGATGTCTTCTGAGTGCGCGATGTATGTCCCCGTCAAACCTTCTCATTAAGTAGTCGGCCCAAAGGTGGCGGCAGCCGTGTATAGTGAGTCGTTCACTTTTCTCTCTTTTCTTTAGTTCTTCTCTGATATCAATTGGAAGAGACTTCAACATTTCTTCATATACAGAATTAAAGCGTTTGTTAAGCTGTTGTCCACGTTTACTCACAAGGTGTGTATCATCATCGATATAATCAGTACCAGATTCCAGCCAAATCCCAGCGGGGCGGTGGTGTAGCTTATAACGCTTAGTTTGTAACTTTCCCGATTTAAAAGCAGCGCCGTTATAAAATAATGAAGGATAACCAGAATATTCAATATCATCGACAATAAATGATATTTCTTTTGTTTTGTCCAAAAAACTTATGTTTAATAAAGAGTCAATAGCATCATTTACTAGCGTTCCTGTTGTACGCTCATAGCTAAAGCCTTGATGTGTTTTATTTATATCTGTAACTATCCAAATTTCTTTTTTCTTTTCTTGTAAAACATTAATAGCTTTCATATTTACAAGTTCATGAGAACGAAATCCTGTAATAATTGCGATGATTGACAACGCACAATTATTGTAAAACGCAGATCTCTTAGATAGTTCTCCGCTTGTACATAAGGATGAATTTTTATTTTTGATCAGTTTAAAGAAATCACTAATAGAATATTTTGGCGTTCCTTTATCTAGTTTTATATTAAAAGAGTCATGCCAAAATTTTAATCTTTTACTATTTGTATTTAGGTTTTTTTTATATGTAACTAATTCGTCAAAATTCATCTTGAGAGTTTCAACATCATAAGTTTCGGCCTCATGGAAGAACTTGATGTTATCTGGAGTACGTTTATCTGAACGATACCAAGAACAAGTGTTAAAGTGTCGGCAAGTTTCAAAGTACGCGGAAAGTAATTTGTGATTAATGCTATCAACCTGTTCAATGCAATAACTTAGAATGTATGTTGATGTGATGTATGAAACAGTTTCTAGGCTTCCACCCCATAAATAGTCATTGAAATCGGATTCTAATCCATTTTCCATAAAAAATTTCTTGGCAATATCTTCAAAATTTCGTGACCGTACTTTCATGGTTGTAATCCATAAAAAGTCTCCCCGTATAGTAGCGTCACTTAAGGCGTTAAGTGGATCACTTAATCGGATAAAGCTCGAAAAAGCCAATATTTTTCCTGATTGGTAACTTTCATTTAAGGTGTATTCAAGGTAATCTAGTAGAGTGTTGTAATTAACATCCTCTACAATATGTTGGACTTCAATGTACTTCAAATATTTTATGAAATTGAAGAAGTTTATTACTTTTTTATGTAGTTCTGTGTGTGGAATGTTAAGTTTATTATCCTCATTATACCCTCCGCATATAATGACAATGGCATGTCGAATGAATATCTTTGACTCGGGTGAAAATTTTGAGTCTTTAAAGCTTACATCGTAACTTTTATTATTTATAATGAAGTTGTCATCGAATAATCGATTATTAATTTTCTGATTTCGCTGAGTATATAAGAGGGTGTTAGTTACTTCTTGTAGATTTGCATACATAGCAGACACTCGTTCAAATGATTGGATCACATAAAGGTAAATCGTACTCGGCTAATATTTCATCAGACTTAACATGCTCTGCTTCATTGAAATTATTAGCTAAAGTTGCTAATACAATTCGGAGTCCTTCTATCTCGTTAACCTTATTGGATTTATCTTGATATGGTGATGATTGATCCCTCCTCAATGATTCAATATAGATGTCTATTTGATTTATTTTTTGCTTCAAAAAGGCTAAAACCAAAGGGTGTTTTATGATTAATATTTCTTCTTTGTCTTTAATTCCTAAATAATCATTTATATCTTTACCAGATAAGTTAATAAATTCAGCAAAACCAGATTCATTTAAAGTTTCTGAAGGTCTTTTTACTCCAAGCATTTCCTCTGCCTCCGAGACTGAAATTTCTCTCATTTTTTTCAATAAAGTATGAGCATCTTCCGTCATTGAATCTGCAACTTGTCTGCCTGCTGTATGATCAGCTTCTAGTAAGATAGGATTCTGAATTCTGGCTTCATAAGTGTTAATGTCTACTTCAACTGAGTGTGCTCTTTTGCTGGCTTCTATTGAACTTTCAATAGGCTGTTCAGCTTTTGGCATGTTAAAACGATCTGATTTGTAGATCTTATAATCAAATCCAAATACTACCTTTTGAGTTTGAGTTAAATTTCCCCAATTTAGTTGCAAAGTCTTTTTCTTTCCCCATTTAGACAATTTACTTTTACCTACGACCTCCTTCTGTAAAATAAAAGTTTTTAAGAAATAGTGAGCTTCTTTAGGTATTGATTTTGGGTATATAGGATAGAAATCCTCTAGAAAGTAAAAATATGTGAATTCCCTTATTGTAAATAGTGAACAAAATGTTTTTTCATGTTCCGTATTTGTTTCTTTATAAAATTTAGTAATCTTATCAATGAATGACTTTGCAATTTCATACTCTTTTCTTTCGTTAGCCTTAGAGAACTCTACAACTTGTCCTCTTCCTCTCGCTTTTCCAGACCTCTCTTTAACTTCACCCAAAATAATAATACCAAGATTTTCATTCTGGTCTATATGATTAAGCGATAGTTTTACTAAGAGTGACTTTTGTAACTGGTGCTTAGCTAATAAGCTAAAAAAAATTGATAATTCTATTTTAGAAGGGTATCCCCGAATTAAATCAGGGTGTAACCACTTTGATATGAGTGTGTTATTAACTTTAATCTTCTTATTTTTATCGTCAGAAAACCACCTTGATCTTTGTACTCGGTCTTCGGTTTCATTGTAGAATAATGAAATATACTCCAAAAGAGTAGTAGGCTCTTTAATTTTGAACGTATTTAAGTACGACTCTAAAATGTTTCTGTTTAAATTTGAGCTAACTAATGGGAATAAAGATAACTCATCATTCCTTATGTATATATCTCTGAGCATATCCCGATAAATAGAATTTACTGATGCTAATTTAGATGTTCTTTCGAAAGTCCATTTTTTTTTGTTGCATTTTTTAATAGTGGAATTTAGTAATTCAAATGCTTCTGTGGATTTTGAAAAATGCTCGATAAGCGTAGATTGATAGTTATTTATCACATCGAATGCAAAGTACAATGTAGCGTTAAAGCTTGACCATAGCGCTCTTTCTTCTTGAGCTGAATGTCGATGTGAAAACAATTTATCGCCTAGTGTTGACCTTGTTATTGAAGGGGTCTTAATTGTTTTTGGTAAGTTTTTTATGGCCTCATAAATTAAATGATCATACGCAACACCATATTTTTCATGATTCCTAAGACTGTTATTAAGTAAGTAAATTACATTGTTATACATAGAGTAAGCAACTCGTTCTTTTCTTAGGTAGTTAAAAAAATTTTTGATACTATCAGGTTTGCAAAATGCATCATTGCTACTATTAATGTATTTCGAGATTAGTTCCAGAGGTTTAACTTTATTCGATTTGGTATGGTTTTTTAGAGATTTAAAGTTTTTATGATCGAAATAAGATGCAACGCATTGCATTGTTGAAGAGGGTGTTTGGTTAAAATTAATTTCACAAAAATAGTAGGTTGGTGTTTGCTGTGCAGCACTATGGTGGGCGAAGGAAATATGAGATCTTGAGTAATAATCCTCATAATTATTAAACTGTTCAGCCGTTAGTAATCCTCTATTTATGGAAAATGGATTAGACACTACTTGCTCCCTCTTGTTTTTTTCTATTATTTTTGACTCTTACTGCTGCTTCGGCGAAAGATATTGCTTCTTTTTCGAGTTCATCGGATTTCAAAACTATTGCGGCAAGATAGACATAGCTGGCAAAGGTTGTCTCTATACTCGAATGCCCCATAATTTCTTGTATAGCTATCTGGTCAATTCCTTTTCCATCCTTTTGATGTTTAATTATTAAGTTAGTTACAAAGCAGTGCCTAGTTGAGTAAAGTTCTCTTTGCTTCCAGAGCTTAACTTGTAGAGGACTTATATTAGTATTAATACTTATATATCTGTGTTTTGTCTTTTCCCAAAGTTTCGTGAAGTAACTCGCGTCACTCAGTTCCTTACCTTTATCAGTTACAAAGATGCGATTGCGTATAATTTTCCCTAAGTCTTTTTCAAGTTTTGGCAGTGTTGTATATAAATACTCTTTAAGCTTTTGATAAGCTTCAGGAGGGATAATGATTTTTCTAAGTTTGCCCTCTCCACGTCCTTTACCGGACACAATTAATTCAGCTGATACGTTGAATTTTGCTTTTTTGTCTATCACTCTTTCTAGTCTTTTTCTTGAAAAATTCGCTCCCTTTAATAATTCATGGGGCCTTAATCCGCAGTAATAACATAATGAAAATATAAGCCTATTTCTGGTGTTCAAGAATTTGCTTTTAGAGGTGCAATAGCCAATGAACTCTTTAAACTCATCTTTATTGTAATATTTATTATGAATCGTAAGGTCGAAGCCTAGACTATATGTTTGTTGTTTTTCGTAGCGTTTATATATATACGAAAAGTCTTTTTTTTCTGATGTGAAACCGAATTTAAAACAGAAATCATAGAAGTCACGTAGAGTGTCTATATGAAGCTCCATACTGGAATTTTTTAGACCACCTTTTTTGTACTTATCTGAAAATATGCAGTTACCTTTAAACAAGAGGTTTAGGTATCCTGTTATATATGCGTCGCCGATGTTAAATAGAGCTTTATTAGCCAATTCATGCTTACTCTTCAAATCATTTTTAAAAGACCAGTCATTATTGTCTGTGAGAACTTGGTTAATGAAAATTTTCAATCTTGATGTTAGGTTTTTAATTGAAACACTCTTGTTTGTGCGCAATTTGTAATATAGATAAGTGCTTGGTACAAATAATGGCGCACCTGACAAGAATAACAGGTTGGCTTGAGTGGAGGTGTGCGAGTCAACCTCATAATCCTTCACTGTGATAGTTTGGATTGCTTCTTTCAAAATTAATACCGAATGAATTTTTGTTAGTATTATTAATATAGATTGGTTTGCATTAGAATCAAACTCTGTCTAACACAATATTATAGTTCATAGTAGACGGTATTAACCTATGGCACGCAGTTACTTTGGCCTTTCACCAACGCGCGTTTTTCTTGGAATACCATATCAATCATCGATCCTGTTTATACGCTTCCCATTCTAGTGTTGCTTGTGTTTGCGACGTTAAAACGAGCGCCTTGGCTAGCGCGTGTTGCGTTTACTTGGGCGCTAATTTATCCAACATTAGGGATGATTCAGCGAGACAGGGCAGAGGCGATTGGGTGGCAATTAGCGCAAGAAAGGCAACACACACCGATTCGATTAGAGGCAAAACCAAGCTTTGCGAATATCTTGGTTTGGAAAGTGGTGTACGAAACAGAGGCTCATTACCATGTAGACGCAGTGCGGGTTGGCACATCGGTAAGCACGTATCCCGGAGAGTCGATTGCGAAGCTGAATGTTAGCAGGGATTTACCTTGGCTTGACCCGGACTCTCAACAAGCCAAAGACATAGAACGTTTCCGCTGGTTTTCAAATGGTTATATCGCTCAGGACCCAACAGACGAGCTGCGTATTATCGATGTCCGATATTCAATTGTACCAAATCAAATGAAAGCACTATGGAGCATCAAGCTATCAAAAGCAGTTGATGCAAACGCGCATGTAAAATACGAAACTCATAGAGACAACACGCCAGAATCGAGACAGACCTTTTTCGATATGCTCACTGGTGATAAATGACCGAGTTCTGAAAAGTAAAAAGGCTGAGTCAGATAATCTGCTCAGCCTTTTCTATTCCTTTATTTAACAGGTCGATGTCACATTGATTCACATCACACATATCAATAAAACCCATAATGCTTACATTTATAAATGTGATGTATACCTCCATTCATTTTTTGATTACTTTCTAAGTTTAGTTGGTTTTTATCCAATTAAACAGAAGGTTATATGATAAATAGAATAATAACACTAAGTGGCGTTGCATTACTTTGTTCAGCGAGTGCGCATGCGCAAATGCAAAATGGAAGTTTTGAAAACTGGGAAGGAAACGTACCATCTGGTTGGAGTGTGATTGACTCCGGCATTGCACTTTCGCTCTCTACCGATCCTGTAAATAATGGCAGTTTCTCAGCACAAGTAACAGTGAATACAAGTACTCAAAGTAATACCGACTTTCTTCAAACGATACGTGTTGAACAAGGGAAAACTTATGATTTCTCTGTCGATGTTTACCACACGGAAGGCAACGTGAAAGCTCGCCTTTTTGTTGATGGCTATTTGGGTTACTCGAATAATGGTTTAACGAATCAGTGGCAAGCATTGACTCACTCGTACAGCGCTACGAGCACTAAAGATATCGTTGTGGGCGTACGATTTTATGATGATGCAGGTTTTGATAGTTCGGAAGTGGTGTATTTAGATAACTTTCAGCCTACGGAGACTCCACCAACACAAAGCTGCAATGACATAAGTGCCGCACTCACGCTAGTTACGGATAACTATGGTTCTGAAACTAGTTGGTCTCTCAAAAACTCAGTTTCTCAAAATCTTTATTCTGGTTCAGATTATAAAAATAACACCATCAATGAAGTGGAAATGTGTTTAGCGGATGGTAACTACACCCTAGAAGTCTCAGATTCTTATGGAGATGGAATGTGCTGCAGTGTGGGGAATGGTTCATACAGTTTGTCGGTAAATGGAACCGTTGTGGCATCTGGTGGTGATTTCCAAGCAAGTCAGAGTACAGAATTTTCGATTGGTGGTTCAACTGCACCACCAACTGAACCTCCAGTGTTAGGTGAGTATTACAAAGACGCTGAAGGAAAAGTGGGCTTTGCGTTAAAAACGGCCTTATATCAAATTATTGATAATCATAGCAGTCAGGGTTACGCCGCTATTTGGAGGTTGGTGTCTGAGGCTGACCTAGACGCATACTATGACACTGATGAGTCGATTCCCGATATGTATTCGGAGAAACCTTCAAGCTCAGATTCAATCCAATTTACTAAGGTTGCGGATCAATGTGGTCAATACAGCAAAGAAGGTGATTGCTACAACCGTGAGCACTCATTCCCGAAAAGCTGGTTTGGTGGGAAAGTCGAGCCAATGAACTCTGACGGTCACCATTTAATTGCCACTGATGGCTAAGTTAACTCGAAACGTAGTAATTGGCCATTTGGTGAGGTGGTCTGCACCATCAATACAGGGCGCTACGTTAAGCGACTTTCCATACCTTTAGTTATCTCTGAATTGTTAATTTAGGGGAAACTGTAGCTCATTTGCCCCTTTTCAATTCAGGACATTTTTCTATCAAATTATGTGGAAAGTCGTTTGACCTACATTTTCTAATCAGTGTGGTGTCTACTGTTCTGGGTTTCTGCCGACATCCTTTCTGAATAAGTTTTTGCTTTAGCTCGCGATAAATTTTGACGTAATTTGTTACATATAGCTGTCTGAGCACGTTGATCTGTAAACTCACTCATTGCTATTTTACATGTAACTAACTGATTGCGATTGCGTGTTGATATTGATGATTAATGGTTACAAATTTGTTATAGCAAAGCCGTGTTGATATTGGCTACTATTTGAACAACCAAGGAGGTGTGTATGAGACGATTCGAGAACATACTTTTTGCAACACAAGGTCTGCCTGGCCACAGTGACGCTCTGGGTCAAGCGATTAGAATAGCGGCTAACAATCACGTTCCAGTTTCGGGCCTGATTGCCTGTCCTGACTTTCCTACCGATCTCGTTCAATATCAACAAAGCTATGAACAGTCTTTACATGATTCGCTTCAGCAAAGCGTAAAAAATTTGCTTGAAGACCTGGCTATTTCTGAAGAGCAGGTGCCGTTTCCCCTGAGAGTTAAAAGCAGTGAAAATCCGGCGGTTTGTATCATCCAAGAAGCGATGCTGAATCATAATGACCTGATCATTAAAGAGGCTGAACCACTCAGTGAAGGGGCGGAAGGCTTTAAAGCGATAGACATGACTTTATTGCGTAAATGTCCTTGTCCAGTATGGCTGCATCGACCAATATTTAAACCACGAGACAAACGACGTATTGCGGTTGCGGTCGATCCCTTGGCTATCAACGATGAGCAGCAGGCACTATCGTGTCGATTGTTAGAGCTCTCTCGTTCGATTGCGGATACCTGTGATAGCCGATTACACATTATCTCTTGTTGGGAACATTATTTAGAGAACTACCTCGACAATCACGTTTGGATTCAAGTTGATGAGGCTCAGCTGTCTGTCGAGGTTTCTAAAGAGAAAGCGCGTCACGAACAAGCCTTGCAGCAATTAATTGATGACTCAGGTATTGCTGGTGAGGTGGTTGTTCATCACCTGCATGGTAAACCGGACGATAAAATTCCGGAGTGTGTTGATGAGGCAGAGATTGACGTGTTGGTCATGGGAACCTTAGCCCGAACCGGTATTTCTGGTTATGTGATTGGCAATACTGCCGAGAATATTCTTCAATCAATTAATTGCTCCTTAGTGGCAATGAAACCAGAGGGATTTATATCTCCAATCAAGTAACAAATTGATCTCGAAAAGCGGAAATAGCAATACTGAAGTAAGCGTGCACACGACAGACTAATAACTTCTTAGTGGAGGGTAGTATGAAGAAACTATGTCCTATTTGCCAAACTGAAATGCTTGAGCGCTCTCACATTTATGCATGCCCGAGAAACGATATCGGAGACTGCTCCTACGACGCACTGAGTGCAGTGAATGAAGAGTCGAGTTTTTTATTTGACCAGAGCAATTCCCATAGTGACATGCATTCTTATGTCGTTCTCGACAGCAAATAATTTGAATCAGTGGGATCTATCTATATTGGAATGGATGATCGTGACTTAATTTTAGCGGTCTTATTCAAAGCCTTCGTAAACTAGATAATCGTTCACATGCCTTGCTCGGATTATCTTCCTGATGCCCAAATCAACAATGTGGTTGAAGTATCAGGAGAAGGCTTTTTTCCTTCGATTCTATGAGTCCCCATACACGCGTGAACGTAACGAAATGGATGGCGATATTGAATAGTATAATAGGAAAAAAACACACAACAGGTTCAAAAGATCATTCTTTGATTCTCATGATTTTTCCTGTTCTACCCATGGTCATTTTCTTCTTGCTCATCAGTTGGTATGAGCCGGGAGGCGTGAGTTGGCAAACGAATTGGGTTCCTAGTTTAGATGTAAACCTGAGCTTCAAGTTGGATGGGTTATCTTTCCTGTTCGCGTGTTTGATCAGTGGTATCGGTGCATTGATCCAGATTTATGCACTGGCATATCTCAAGGGGGATTCGTCTCGATTCTCTTTTCACCTCTATCTGACGCTGTTTATGTTAGCGATGTTAGGTGTTGTCACGAGCGACAATATTCTACTCCTTTTTGTTTTTTGGGAACTTACCACCATAACGTCGTATCTTTTGATTGGCTTTAATCACGAGAAAGATAAATCCCGCAAGAACGCATTTCAATCTCTCATTGTCACTGGCGCTGGTGGCTTAGCGTTATTAGCAGGTTTGATACTGTTGGGTGAAATGGCTGGCAGCTATGAGATAAGTACCATCGTCGCGCAAAGTACGCTGATTGCACAACATGAATGGTTCCTGCCTTCGCTGGTTCTGGTTTTGCTCGGTGCGTTCACCAAATCGGCGCAGTTTCCATTCCACTTTTGGTTACCTAATGCAATGGCAGCGCCAACGCCAGTGAGCGCTTATCTTCACTCGGCCACTATGGTGAAGGCTGGGGTGTATTTGCTTGCCCGTGTTTCACCTATCTATTCACACAACGATATTTGGTTTTACACGCTCGGGATTTTTGGTGGCTTTACCGCTATATGGTGTGCGTTATTAGCGCTCAAGCAAACTGATTTGAAGTTGATGCTGGCATACAGCACGAATGTTGCCTTAGGTAAATTGGTATTGTTGATTGGTATGGGTACTGAGCTTGCGATGATGGCCGCGCTGCTGTTTGTCTTGGCTCACTCGTTCTACAAAGCCGCGCTGTTCATGGTGGTGGGTAATATCGATAAGGCAACGGGAACGCGTGACATTCGAATGTTGTATGGTTTGAAAACAGCGTTAATACTCAGCCTCGTAGCCGCAATCATCGCTGCTCTGTCGAAATCGGGCGTGCCACCATTACTCGGGTTCTTGAGCAAAGAGTACATGTACAAATCCGGTCTGGAGGTGAGCGTCATCCTTACCGTTATCTTCCTTGTGGTTAACGTCGTTATGGTGGCGTTGGCGTTGGCGTTGGCGTTGGCGCTGATCGTGAAACCTTTCTTCGCGACTTATGAAGGTAATCCAACGCCAGCCAAGAAAGTGGAATCCAGTAAAGGGCTTTGGCTGCCAGCAATGTTGCTTGCCATTGCCAGTGTGCTTGCGCCGGTGCTTGGTTTAGATTGGATCAACAACAATGTGGTTATTCCGGGGGTTTCGTCGAGCTTGCCTGACTCAGCACCACAAGCAGCCAAGCTTTGGCAAGGCGTGAATTTGCCGTTGGTGCTGAGTGTATTAACTTTGTTACTCGGCTTTGTTTTATATCGAGTCTACCCAAGGCTGTTGGTGGGCGGACAACGTGAAGGGGCCGTGGTGCCAACAGCCGAATCCGTTTTCGACAAAATTATGGCAGGCATGATGCGGTTAGCTAAATGGCAAACGCAGTTATTACAGCAAAAGCGCTTAAGTTATTACGTGTTGCTGTTCTATATTGTGCTCGCTGGATTACTGTTAAGCAGTCCGTTAGTGATCCCACGAGCTCGATTTGCTGCATTAACGGACATTAATTTCTACGAGGTAAGCATTGCACTGCTACTTATCGCTGCTGCCTTAGTCTGTACCTTTACCAAGTCTCGTTTGTTGGCGGTATCTGCGCTTGGTGTTGTGGGCTTTATGACCACTTTAGTCTTTATGATTTACAGCGCGCCAGATGTCGCGAAAACCTTATTGCTGGTTGAAACCTTGATGGTTGTATTTGTGGTGCTGTTGATACGTCACATTCCGGGCTTAATGACGGTGCCGCAACATCCTATTCGCCGAAAGTTGCTGCACGCGGCGATAGCTGGTGTGATTGGTATCTCGGTAACGGCGTTGTTGATCAATATCACCGCCCAACCTTTAGATGCCACTCTGGCTGATTTCTTCGCAGAAAACAGTGTTCCCGGCGGACATGGACGCAACATCGTCAACGTGATTTTGGTTGATTTTCGAGCCTTCGATACGTTGGGTGAGGTAATCGTGGTCGTGATGGCTGGTATCGCTGCGGTGAGTTTGTTGAAAACGCACTATCACAAACGTAATCGTATCCATTCCCTTATTTTTGCCACTACTGCACACATCGTTGCAGCGCTGATGTTGGTGTTTTCACTTTACTTATTGTTGCGTGGACATAACGAGCCGGGTGGTGGTTTCATCGGTGCGCTGATTGCTGTAATTGGTTTTGCGTTACTGATGTTTGCAGAGTCGCCAAAGTACGTTCGGGATCGTTTGTATTTCGCGCCATTTAGCATTGCTCTATTTGGTATTTTTTTAAGCTTCGTGGCTGGCCTGATGAGCTTTGCTTTCAATTTGCCGTTCTTAACCGGTTTGTGGTGGAAAGATATTCTACCGCTCGGCACACCGCTGATATTCGACGTCGGTATTTACCTCGCCATCATTGGTGGCGTGATGGGGATGTTGTTACGTGTGAATGAGGAGTTGGATTGATGGAAATACTATGGAGTCTCGTGGTCGGTGTGTTTGTCGCGGCTGGTGTCTATCTTATGCTTGAGCGACACATCTTGCGTCTATTATTCGGTTTGATCTTATTGAGTAGTGCCGTGAACATCGCAATTTTCACTGCCGGACGTTTAACGCCCGGACTACCGCCTTTGATTGATGCGAATTCACAATTACCACCGGAAGGTGCGGCAAACCCGCTTCCTCAAGCTTTAATTCTGACTGCCATTGTGATTGGTTTTGGCTTGTTGGTGTTCGCGTTGATGCTGTTTTACCGTGCATATTCAGAAGCGGGCTCGGCCGATGTTGATGCGATGCGACGTTCTGAGGAGGATGAATGACGACGATTTGGTTGACGTTACCCGCAGTGATTTCGCTTCTTACCGCTGTCGCCATCTTCTGCGCGAAGCGTAACAACGCGCTGGCGGATGCGATAAGTGGCACAAGCGCATTGGCGACTTTGGTGATTGCAGCATTGTTGACGCACGATGTCATCAACGGCGGTCCGCAAGCAGTGGCGTTTGGTCAGTGGGCGGCACCATTTGGCATTGTTTTTGTGGCGGATTATCTTGCCGTCGCCATGGTGATGGTGACGGCCATTATTGGTGTAGTGAGCGTGTTCTACGCCATGGGCGATCTGCAAGAAAAGGCATCTTACGGCACATTTCATGCGCTGATGCATATCTTGTTGACCGGCGTGTATGGTGCGTTTCTTACCGGAGATATTTTCAACCTCTATGTGTGGTTCGAGGTGATGTTGATAGCATCGTTTGGTTTGATGATCTTAGATGGATCAAAGCAACAAGTGGATGGAGCAGTGAAGTACGTGATGCTCAATCTAATATCGACCTTGGTCTTCTTGCTCGCGATTGGCTTACTCTACGGTGCAACAGGGACTTTGAACCTCGCGGATTTACACGCCAAAGCCGCACTGATTCCGTCTGACACCAAAACTTTGCTCGCGGCACTGTTCCTATTCGCGTTTGCGATAAAAGCGGCGTTGTTTCCCGTTTTTGCTTGGCTACCTGCTTCTTACCATACATTGCAAAGCGCCGTTGTCGCACTGTTTGCTGCGTTACTGACCAAGGTTGGAGTGTATGCGCTGATTCGTGTGTTCACTTTGATTTTTCCGCTATCAGAAAGTGGTTGGCAGCCAACTCTGATGTGGGTGGCGGGGCTTACGATGTTAACTGGTGTATTGGGGGCCGCGAGCCAATACGACATTAAAAAAATTCTCTCTTTCCATATCATCAGCCAGATCGGTTATATGATCATGGGATTGGCGATCTACACGCCGCTCGCCATTGCGGGTGCGATTTTCTACATCGTGCACCACATCATTGTGAAAGCAAATTTGTTCCTGATTGGCGGCTTTATCGAGCGTAACTATGGCTCGGGCAAACTTGGGCAATTAGGCGGAGTCTACAAAGCCATGCCTTGGCTAGCTTTCTTGTTTCTCATTCCTGCATTCTCTTTAGCGGGGTTTCCAGCTCTGTCGGGTTTCTGGGGCAAGTTCCTTGTCATCAAATCTAGTTTGCAAACCGACTTGTATTGGCTTGCAGGGGCCGCGCTCTTAGTGGGTCTGTTAACGGTGTTCTCGATGACCAAGATCTGGAACGAGGTGTTTTGGAAAAAGCCTCAGCAAACACTCAAAACTCAGCCAATGAACAAGTACACAAAAGGATTGTATTGTGTGCCAATAGCCACGTTGACCACGTTAAGTCTGATTATTGGTTTGGCAGCCGAGCCGTTTTACCAATTTTCAGTGCAGGCAGCAGAACAGTTGATTGAGCCCCAAGCCTACGTAAAAGCGGCTCTTGGAGAGAGTGCATTGGCTGACAGTGCAATAGGTGACAGCGAAATAGCTGAACACGTGGCATTGAATTCATCGGGAGGGAGCCAATGATTTATCTATTTTTGAACTTGTTTCTTGCCTTAGCGTGGATGCTGCTAAACGGCAACTATACAGGCACGAACTTCATTCTTGGTTTTGTGGTTGGCTTTTTGGCGTTGCGACTCAGTCAACCGTTTGGTTTGAAAAACAGTTACTTCCGACGCTTCCGTGCTTTTGTTGGTCTGTTTCTTTTCTTCTGTTACGAGATGGTGATCTCGGTAGCCAGAGTCGTCTGGGATGTGGTCACGCCAACCCATTTGAGTGATCCAGATATCGTGTATGTCCCGTTAGATGTTGAGTCAGATTTAGAGATCTCTTTACTCGCAAACATGGTTTCTCTTACTCCGGGAAGCTTGAGTTTAGATGTTACACCAGATAAGAAGCACATGGTTGTGCACGCGATGTTTGCACCCGATCACGAAAAGGTTATTCGAGAAATCAAAGACGGTTTAGAAAAACGGATTTTGGAGGTGACGCGTGACTGATGGATTAGAAATCGGTATCTGGTTACAGATGAGCATCACGTTCGCTTATATCGGACTACTGCTCAGTATCTTGATGGCATTCATTCGCTTGGTTCTCGGTCCAACCTTTGCCGATAGAGTGGTCGCGCTTGATCTGATTTCATTCGTGACGGTGGGCTTTATTGCTGTTTATACCCTAGATAGCGGGCAGCAACCCTTGTTGGATATTGCTATTACACTCGGTCTAGTGGCCTTCCTAGGAACCATCGCGTTTGCCAGGCTTATCTTTAAAAGAAAAGGAGAGGTGTAATGGACACTATCGTTGGGATTTTACTTTGTCTTGGAACCTTATTTACGCTCATCGCAAGTCTTGGGATCTTACGAATGCCCGATCTCTACACACGAATGCACGCCGCGACTAAAGCGGGTACGGTGGGCTTAGCATCATTGTTATTAGCGGTGGCGGTGGCCATGCCAGAAATCACGGTGATTTCACGAGTGATTGGCACAATGTTGTTTATCTTCATTACCGCTCCGGTAGCAGCACACTTGTTGGGGAAAGCGACCCGAGAAAGTGGTTATCAAATCTGGAGAAACGACAAATAGCGTGGTCTTTCACTTTATGTAAATGTTGTTTCATTTGGTAACCATGAAACTACGCAATCATAACGTGAGCAGATCAGGATGTTATTTTTGCTTTTCGGTGGATAAACCTAATTTCGACCGCCCCTGCAAGAGCATGTAAGATTCTCCACTCCTTTCTCAGCTGAGTTGTCGCTCCGCCACTGCAGTGGAGGCTCGCAATATCTAGGGTAATTCTTGAATGCTAATTTAGCAAAGTCACTGACACAGAATTGTTCAGAAGTGCGCTGACGGGGCATGTAACACGAAAATGCCCCATTCTTGGTTAACGTAATTACTCAGTGGTAAATTGTGCATCTGGAATAGCAGTACTTTTTATTATGGTTGGCGGTTAAGGAGCGGTTCCAGCATACTTGTAAAAGCGGTCATTACTTAACATTTCTATTTATGGCTACCGCTTGCATTGTAATGCTGGCTTACTTGAAGCGGAAATCACGATTGGGTAAAGGCTTATTGATGACTATTCTAATCTGTTAGTATTTTAATAGCGAACCGTACTCTAAAATTAAAATCTACACTAGATATGAAAGGCGTGTCCTCCTGCCTACTTATATTGAGGGGAGGGAATGAACATTTCGTACTCTAACCCGGCTTACCAAAAAAGTGATTGAGCATAATCGGTGATAATAGATTCCAACAATTCAATCTCTTGATACCCTTCAAGCTCTAGAGAGCAATAAAAAGACAGTGGGATTCTAAGAGCATTCGCCACTTCCACGACAGGCAATTTTTTCAAAATGCCTTTTGAAACCCATGCGTCAGCCACTGAATGGTTGAGTATAGCCCAACCATCCTCTCGAAGTAGTTCTAGTAATACTTCATTATTACTGACTATCCTCAAATCCGTGGAGATAGAAAATAGGTCAGCATTACTTTTGTGATGGCTTTCCATGATGTATTGCTTCTCTATCTCCAGCTCATCAATGTGCACTGTACCCTGGTTAGCTAAGGCATGCTCAGCGCTACAATAAAAGTGGTGTTGGACCGTACCCAAATAAATGTAACGGAAAGGGCGCTCAGGTAAGTTTTTCAACTTACTTTGCATGATGGCAACGCACGGAGTGTCATCGGTTAACGCATCCATTACTTCATTCCGATTCCTTTGAAGCCAGTGTAATCGCAATGTGGGGAGCGCATTTTTAACAAGTTGGTTGATGTCTTTGATTATTGAACCTGGTACCAAAGCGTCATGGTATATGACCAGCGACTCAAAAGGCTTTTGATAAGCATTTATCATTCTTTCGTACAATAAGTCGCTGTTTTTTAATAACACTTTGGCTTGGCGATACAACGCTTTTGCTTCTTCTGTCGGCAATGCACGCTTTCCTTCGATAATAAACAGTTCGATGCAAAAACTGTCTTCAAGTGCCTTGATCTGTTCACGTACGGTTGTGCGCTCTTTATTAAGCTTTCTACCTGCCTTGCTGTAGCTGCTTTCTTCATACGTAGCGCAGAATGCGGCCAAGTGTTCATAGGAAAACATCTTTACTCCAAAGAAATTTATTGATGGATTATGCCATACATTATGCATTATTTTCGTATGTCGTTCGTTGTTATTATTTGAAGTGTAGTCAAACAAACTATCAAAGCGGACCAAGAAGCACTATGAAAAAAAACAAATTCATCTCTAGAAGTACCAAAATACTTTTACTTAATGCAGTCGTTATTCTAACCCCAAGTTTGGCTGCGGCTAACGAACAAAGTAATGAACGAATAGACCCGTCCGATATGACCCGGGCGTATAGTCAAGCTTTTATCGGCACCAGTAACAAAGGGGACGTTAAAGCATTTGGCTCCCTCTCCTACCAGTTTGACGGTGGCTCCGAAGCTATGGTGGCGCTGGAAGGGACCATGAGTGAGAACGGCGATTACAAAGACAGCCGTGGCCAGTATTTCCACGCCTTTGGTACTGGTAATAACCTAATGCCACGTGTCGCTACATCGCTCGATATTATCGACAACAAGGACTTCACGACTGCTGCATTTGGCGCCGCGAGCATACTAAAAACCCCAGCTGAATCCATCATGCTGTTTTTCCGTGCAGGTGGCCTGATCGGTGAGTATAAAAAAGAGGGTGCGCTTGCGCAGCAGTATGGCATAAGAGATACCCACATTACTGGTTACACCGGTACTGCTTGGCTAGTGTGGAAACCAATGCAGGATGGTTCCTATATCACTTTGTCACCGGAATACACCACAATGGATGGCAGCTTGAATATAGAAACCCTGAAAACTAGCGTTACAACCGCAGTTCCGCTTACAGAAAGCGGAGACAAGTGGCTACAGTTTAAATTCGATAATATCGACATGGATATCAACCACATGGGGAATACAGATTCAGTCACAGACCGTGTGTTCTGGACCCAGTTCAAAATGTTCTTTTAAATCAATTAAAAGATGCTGTCCGAGCGCTATGTGACTGAAGTTAAAAGTTATGATGGCGCAAACTAAAGAGCACAAAATATCAACGTTATATTTCAAAGGTAAAATTATGGGATTATTCAAAAGAACCGCGAAGAAGATACTCTCTCTTTCCATGTTAGTTCCAGCCCTACACTTTGGTGGAGCCATCGCTTGTACCAGCATCGCCCTTAAAGCTGAAGACGGCGCGGTCGTCTATGGACGAACCATGGAATGGGGAGCCTTTGATCTTAACTCTCGGGTTGCCATCGTACCCCGTGGATACGAGTTCCAGGCTTCCACTCCGGACGGTAAAAACGGCCTGAAGTGGAAGGTAAAATACGGAACAGTTGCTCTAGATGCGCTGGAAAAAGACTACTTGACCGATGGTATGAATGAAAAAGGTTTGGTGGTGGGCGTTCTCTATCTGCCAGGTTTTGCCGACTATCAAGACTACGATCCAGCTAAAGCTTCGCAAACGATCAGCGAACTGGAGCTCGCTAACTACGTGCTGACGTCTTTTGCCACCGTAGAAGAAGTATGTGAAGGGCTTGCGAATATCCACGTGGTCGGTACACCAGAGCCTGCTCTTGGTAACATCGCAGCGCCGATCCACTTATCGGTTGTAGATTCAAGCGGAAAAGCGATCGTGGTGGAATACCTTGACGGTAAAATGAAGATTTTCGATAACCCACTGCGTGTGCTGACCAATAGTCCTAGCTTCGAATGGCATATGACCAACCTGCGTAACTACATTGGTTTAACATCAAATGAACACCCGGCGAAAGCTCTGACGAAAGGAGAAAGCGAAGTTGACCTGACACCTATCGGTGCCGGTAGCGGATTCATCGGTCTGCCTGGTGACTTTACCCCACCGTCCCGTTTTATCCGCGCGACCGCTTACACCCAGACCTCGCGTAAATTGGTTAATGGCGAAGAAGCATTGTATGAAGTCTTCCGAATTATGGATAACTTCAATCTACCTCTGGTTGCCGCAGAAGGGCCTAGCGTAAATCCAGAACTACTAGAAGGTATGCGCAGCTCTACTATTTGGACTTCTGCTGCTGACAGTAAAAACCTGAAGTACTACTATCATACCCAGAACAACCGTCAGGTACGTATGGTAGACCTTAACCAAATTGATTTCTCTAAGAACCCTGACGCCATCCGTCATGTCGAGATGGATAAGAGCAGAAAGCAGAATATAGAAAACGTGACGCCAAGCGATGTTGGGCGTTCATAAGAGTACCGATAATTACTTTGACCAATCGGAACTAATCCTATGTCAGTTCCGATTGGTGTAATGGATGATGATTTATTATTTTTGGAGTAAAAAATGAACAAACAACTATTAGCCAGTTCTATAGTAGTTGGTTTAAGCCTTGGCATGAATATAGCTCATGCACAAGAAGGCAGTAACCTAATATTGATCCAAAATGTCAATGTTTTTGATGGCGTGCACGACAAGCTAAAAAAAGATCACGATGTTTTGGTTAAAGGCAATTTAATTCAGTCTGTTGGCAAGGATATCACTGCTCCGGCCGGAGCAAAAATCATTGACGGTGATGGTCGCACGTTAACGCCTGGCTTTATCGATTCGCACACCCACCTTCAGTGGAACCTGAGTATTGCTGAGCATATGTATACTCCAATGGACTATCAGGGCGCTATTGCTCTAGTGGATTCTGAGGCGACGTTAATGCGCGGGTTTACCACTATCAGGGATGTTGGCGGTTCAATGTTTGGCGTGAAGCGAGCGATTGACGAAGGCTATTTCCCTGGGCCTCGGATTTACTCAAGCGGAGCCGCGATAGGTATGACCGCAGGCCATGGAGATATGCGAGCACCAAGTGTTGCCCCAAGAATGATGGGTGGGCCGGCAACAACAGAAATTGAGACGGCAGGTGTTGCTATTAACGCAGATGGTGTTGATGAAGCCTTAACTGCTGCCAGAATGCAGTTTCGCAAGGGAGCGGCTTTTCTGAAGTTCTTTGCCGGGGGTGCTGTCTCTGGTCTTTATGATCCTCTGGATATCTCGGAGTATTCTAAGGAAGAAATGGAAGCAATTGTTGGTGAAGCTGAGCGCTGGAACACCTATGCAGCCGTGCATACCTATACCGATGCCTCTACACAAGCCGCGTTGGAGGCAGGAGCTAAAACGTTAGAACACGTCAATCTGATCAGTGAAGACACAATGAAACTGGCTGTCAAAAAGGGCGCTTATATTGGTGCTCAGACCGGCGTATATATGAGCCCGGCCCCTGCCAGTTTTACTCCCGCTCAGGTTGCCCGTCAGCAACAAGCGAAAGATGGACTTGACAACCTGATGAAGCTAGCTAAAAAGCATGACGCTAAAATTTTGTTCGGCTCAGATATGGTGGGTTCTCTAGAGCAGAAACGTATGCACTTAACAGAGTTTACCAATCGTACGAAATGGTTTACCAACGCCGAAATTTTGCAGCAGGCAACATCAGTTAATGCTGAAGTACTTGAGCTAACAGGGCCACGTAATCCATATCCTGAAGCCAAGCTCGGTGTGATTGAAAATGGTGCTTATGCTGATATTCTATTGATTGACGGTAACCCGCTGGAAGATATCAGTATTTTGACTAATCCAGAGGAAAATCTAGACCTGATCATGAAAGATGGTGAGATTTTCAAGAACACCATTAACTAGTTTTAGTGTCGTCTAGCTCAGAGCTGAAAATGAACTTGCGTTAAGCAGCGCTGGGCTCCCTAGGCAGGTATCTGGCAACAGGTCCTGCCGTTTTGTTTTCTAGAGGCCTAGTTATAAAGTTGAGGAGAAAGTAATATGTCGTTTATTAGGTTCTTGATGTCAAGTATTAGAGCAATGCTTCTTCCACTATTATCTACATTTTTAGTCGTAGCGTCTTTAAATGCTCATGCCAATGATACCAAGCAGATTGACTGGCCAGATCTTATGGCACAAATAGAGTTTCATGATCCATTTTTGACTCTATCTAGTGATCATATTGCTAAGTTGCGTCGTTATGTTCAGCTTTCTGATTCAAAAACCACTAACCGTCAAGATTTAATAAAAGTTAAACAGGAACTGAATGAAGCGGGAATTGATAATGTTGAGGCGCTTTTGGCTAAAAGACAAGAGGTTGCTGAACTCAGAAAAAGAAAAGCGACAGAGGTCAATGAGGACCTGGATGGAAAAAACGTTCGTTTAGCAGGTTATATGCTACCACTGGAGTTCGATGAACACAGAGTGACAGAATTCCTATTAGTACCATGGGTTGGGGCTTGTATTCATACGCCTCCACCACCTCCAAACCAGATGATCCACGTTACTCTTGAAGAGGGAGTTAAGTTTGAAGGGCTCTATCACCCAGTATGGCTATCTGGTGAACTAAAAACCATTGCCAGTATCCAGGAGCTGTACTTAGTAGATGGTTCAGCCCCAGTGGAAATGGGCTATTCAATCGACGGAGGGCTTATTCAGAGATATGAGTAATGTACGCTGAATGAATTTGGTACTCACTAGAGTTTTCACAGTACTTAAGATAATCCACTAAAAGCTAATTTGGCAAAGTAGCTGACACGTTTCTGTCCAATTTCGTGCTAGTAGGTACCAGAATCTTCCGTGATTGTTAAGTTCGATGAAGGGATAAAACCTTCAAATCAATCTAAGTATGTTTTGAAAATGTGATTAAAAAGGCTGAATCAATAAACTGATCAGCCTCTATCGATTTATTCCATTAAAGGTAACGACTTCTTAGGTAAACGCCCCATGAACCTA
>NZ_JBFRKQ010000061.1:49691-59174 GCF_041469505.1 Vibrio sp. 10N.286.49.E11 | reverse complement strand
ATACGTGGATTCCATATACCAGTATGGGGGGCAGTAGACATTATCACTGGTAAGTCTACTAAGATTTGGTCTGGCTTTATCGAGCAGCACATCACGTGTGACATCACTTACGCCCTATGGCAGTACTACCAGATCACGGGTGACCAGAAGTTCATGGACGACATGGGCTACGAGATCATGTTCGACACAGCAACATTCTGGACAAGCCGCCTAGAGTGGCTAGAAGACCGCAACATGTGGGGTATCTGTAACGTAATAGGTCCTGATGAGTACAAAGAGCACATCGACAACAACGCGTTCACTAACTACATGGCTGTTGAAAACATCAAGCTAGCGATTCGTTACTACGAAGACCTAGAAGCGTCTAACCCAGAGCTACTGGCTAAGCTGTCTGACAAGCTGAACCTAGTTGAAGCACGCAAGATGTGGCTAGAACGCGTAGATGATATCTACCTACCGCAACCGCGTGAAGAAGATAAGATCATCCCACAAGACGATACTTACCTACAAAAAGAGATCATTGACCTAACTAAGTACAAAGTGCAGCCATTCGTTGGTGGTCTGTTCCAAGACTACAGCCTAGATCAAGTGAACGAGATGCAGGTTTCTAAGCAGGCTGATTTAATGGTTTTATTCCTACAACAGGAAGATAAGTTTGACCTAGAGACTAAGCTAGCGAATTGGAACTACTACGAGCCGAAAACGCTACACGATTCTTCTCTCAGTCTATCAACTCACTCTGTACTGGCGTCAGATGTTGGTAACCCAGAGTTGTCTTACGACCTGTTCCAACAAGCGACTTCTATCGACATTGGTCAGAACATGAAGAGCTCGGATCACGGTATCCACGCAGCGTCTATTGGTGGTATGTGGCAGTGTGTTGTATACGGTTTCGGTGGTGTACGCATGCTTGGTGGCGAACTGCGCATTAACCCGAACCTACCTAAACAGTGGGATAGCGTTAACTTCCCAATCTACTGGAAAGGTGAGCGTCTGGAAGTAACAGTAGACGGTGCTCAAGTAAGCATTGTTCGTCCAGAGTTTAACGGCCAGCCACTTAACATCGAAGTTGCGGGTGAGCCACGTGTAATTGAATCAACAGAGGCTACTTTCAATGTGTAAGGCATTTATCTTTGACCTGGATGGCGTAATTACTGATACCGCTGAACTGCACTACCAAGCATGGCAGCATATGGCGAACGAAGAAGGTTACTATTTCGATCGTGAAATCAATGAGCAACTGCGTGGTGTGTCTCGTGAGGCCTCTCTAAAAATCATCCTAGATGGGAAAGAGATCAGCGAAGAGAAGTTTGCAGACCTAATGAAACGTAAGAACGACTACTACGTTGATCTGCTAAACACAATTTCTGCAAAAGACGTACTACCGGGCATCGAGCAGTTCCTACTGGAGCTAAATGCACGTGGCATCAAGGTTGCACTGGCGTCAGCAAGTAAAAATGCGCGTCCTATTCTACACCGCCTTGGCCTTACGCCACTGTTTGATGCAATCGGTGATGGATGGTCAGTACAACGCTCTAAGCCAGCACCAGACGTGTTTATTCACGCGGCAGGCCAAGTAGGTGTAAACGCTGACGAGTGTATTGTGGTTGAAGATGCAGAAGCGGGCGTAGATGCAGCCAAAGAAGCAGGTATGCGCGTAGTGGGGATTGGCCCTAATGAGCGCGTTGGTCATGCAACATGGCGCTTCGAGGATACAGCTGAGATGAAACTTGCTGCAATCCTATAAAGCTAAACGCTGATAAAGCAAGCTTTACACATAATAACAAAGGGGCAGCTTGCCTGCCCCTAATACGCCGAACAAGGCGAAAGAATTATAACGTAGGTAGAACAATGGCACGCTTAGAACTGAAGAACATCAATAAAATTTATCCAGATGGTGCGCACATCATCAAAGACGCCAACCTAGTAATCGAAGACGGTGAATTTACGGTTTTCGTTGGGCCATCAGGTTGTGGTAAATCAACCATGCTACGTATGGTAGCTGGCTTAGAAGATATTTCTTCAGGCGAAATGTGCCTAGATGGTGAGGTTGTTAATAACCTGTCTCCTACGGACCGTGGGATTGGTATGGTTTTCCAATCCTATGCACTCTACCCACATATGACGGTAGAAGAGAACATCGCATTTGGTCTGAAATTGGCGAAAAAGCTCAGTGCAGACGAAATCAAAAAAGCCGTTAAAAATGTTGGTGAAATGCTTGAGCTGACAAATTTGATGAAGCAGAAGCCAAGCCAACTTTCTGGTGGTCAGCGTCAGCGTGTTGCTATTGGTCGTGCGATTGTCCGCAACCCTAAGCTTTTTCTTCTTGATGAGCCGCTGTCGAACCTAGACGCATCATTGCGTGTTCGTATGCGACTTCAATTAGCGGAGTATCATCAAAAGCTGAAATCAACCGTGATTTACGTGACACATGATCAGGTTGAAGCGATGACCCTTGCTGACAAGATCGTTGTACTACGTGATGGTGCGATTGAGCAAGTAGGTTCACCGTTAGATCTTTACTATTTCCCGAACACATTGTTCGTCGCAGGCTTTATTGGTTCTCCAAAAATGAACCTGCTACCAGCCACACTAATTTCTGCTTGTGAAGACAAAGCACACGTTGAAGTGGGTGATTACAAGTTTGAAGCGGAAGTGAATGCTCAAGGAGCAACTCAAGGCGCACTAATGACACTTGGCATCCGCCCTGAAGATATCCACCTAGATGAGCAAGGCGTTGGCGTTATTGTTGAAGGTTTTGAGCGCCTTGGCACTGAATCACTGCTTTACACAACACTGGTGCGTGGCGGTCAAGAAGTCTTAGTGCGCGTTCCAGGTACAGTTCATGTTGAAGTGGGCCAGCGTTTGAACATCCGCATCCCTGCTGAAAAATGCCATCTATTTGATAACAAAGGTAAGGCATACGAGCGTGGCCATACGCTCAATGACCTAATCACGCTGCCGCCTCAAGTGCAGCAAGCAAGTTAATAACGATAAGAATAATAAAAAAGCCCGCGGGTGAGCGGGCTTTCAATTACTGCGTTAGCAACGGTTACAGCCGTTGCTAACGTGGACATTAATGCCTGTTGTAGCAGGTACCAATAATTGCTCCTCACCGGAGCGGCAGTAACATAGTGATAATAAGGTAATAATCATGAAAAAAACAGTAGTGGCTTCCTCTGTATTCTTAGCTTTAGCTTTTTCCAGTGCTCTATTCGCTGAAGAGACGCAACAGGATGATAAAAAGGAAGAAAGATTAGCAGCCACAGTTGAGCAGTTAAAGTCTGAATACTCTAATGCAGAACTACTTACTGCGTTAGATGCCCCTCAGCAAGAGGAAAGTAAATTTCATGGAGTTCTAGGTAGTAATATCGAAGTCGAGCGTATTATTCGAGATGATGGCGTTAATGAAGGTAAAGTGAAATACACTATAGCGCAAGGTAGTTTCCGACACGATGACTTACCTGGTTGGGACTTTGGTTTTTATTCTGGCCGTGAAGAGTTGTTTAATGGCAACCTGAAGCATGCCGACTACAACCGAGGCGTAAACTCAATCCAAGAAATCTATGTTAACCGTAGTTACAACCATGAAAAAGGTAACATTGGTTGGGGTTTAAAGTTAGCCGGTGAGAGTATTGATCAGCGCACGACTCCGGGCGGTAAAGTGTTTGGCTCTTACCAACTGACAGATCGTTTGGGTATGCATGGTTACGCGCTTTACCACGTGGAATACAAGCGTGGCACCGGTGAGTTTCCATACTGGGAAGTTGAGCCGGGCTTTGGCTACAAAATCAATGACAATACGGGCGCGTGGTTGAACTTTCGTTACCAAGAAGGTCAGTGGAATGCAAAAGATGGGTACTCAGAAACTGAGACTGAGTGGATTATCAAACCAGGTATTTGGCATAACTTCGGTAAGCTTTCTGCGTCATTGTGGGGTGAATTTGGTTCATTCGAAAAGAGTGTTGATGCAACAGGCGCTCATGCGTGGACGGAAGATTACTCTAAGCTAGGTGTGTCTGCCAACTACCCACTTTCAAAGAACTGGCGCATGTTTGGTGAGGCAAGCTACAAGAAAATTGACTTCGCTAGCGGCCCGCAACGCGATGAGTTCGATGGTTACATTCCACTGTTTATCTTAGGCGCAAACTACAGCTTCTAATTCAAAATTTGTTTCTCTCCTTCAAGCGGAGGAGGGAGCACCACTCTTTTTAGTATTTCTAGTTTCGGGCTGGCTTTGGCGGCAACAGGTCCATTTCGGAGCCTAGGCTTAGGCTCCATTTTTTATTGTCTATTCGAACCTAGACATATTTTTAACAACATCGGTATCGGCTTATGAGCGAACAATATCGCCCTTCACTTCATATGACTCCTGAATCTGGCTGGATGAACGACCCCAACGGATTGGTCTACTTCAGCGGCCAATATCACCAGTTCTATCAATATTATCCCCATGACACAGTATGGGGCCCAATGCACTGGGGACACAAAACCAGTAAAGATCTCATTCACTGGCAAGAGAATAGCCCAGCACTGCTACCTGATGAGTCAGGAATGTGCTTCTCCGGCAGTGCAATTGTCGATTGGCATAATACCTCTGGGTTATTTGAGGACGGCCAGCCGGGTTTACTCACTTTCTATACTTCGTTTATTCAGCCTAAGGTAACACTTGCCGACGGCACGCAGGTTGAAAACCCAATTCAACAACAGTCTTTAGCGTATAGCCAGGATGGCATGACGTGGAAGAAGTATGCTGAAGGTGCACCGATTATCCCAGCTCGTGGCAACCCCGACTTTCGCGATCCGAAAGTAACATGGCATGAAGAGAGCCAAGCTTGGATAATGGTGGTCTCTTGTGGTCAACATATTGAGTTCTATCGCTCAACCGACCTACTAGATTGGCACTTGGTCAGTGAATTTGGTTACCAACATGGCGCGCACAGCAAAGGTCCTTGGGAATGCCCGGATCTGTTTGAGATGCAAATTGAAGGTAACGACGAAACTCGTTGGGTGCTAGTGGTTGGCATAGGTGAAGGCGCACATTGCGGAGGTGCGGGCACGCAGTACTTTATTGGTGATTTTGATGGTAAAACCTTCACCAACCACAATTACCCTGAGACTGTGCTGTGGCTAGATTTTGGTCGAGATTACTACGCGACACAATCGTTCTCTGATGTCCCAAAACAAGATGGTCGTCGCATCGTCAGTACATGGATGAGCAATCATCAATATTCATCAGAACTACCCACAAACGCTTTCCGTAGTTCAATGGCACTACCGCGAGAACTGTTTTTGTTCGAAAGTAAGGCAGGATTGCGAGTAGGCCAGCGTTTTGTAAAAGAGTTAAACACAGCGCTAAGCCTTGATGCGCAAGAGATCTTACCAAATGATGAGCAGGCAGTAAGTATCTACAGCCAACATAAAGCGATGAAGTTCACCGCGGATTGTTCGTTGGATTCAGAGCAAACATTGCACCTGAACGTGTACCAAGATACGCCAGCTTTCTTTGAATTTAAACGCTCGGAAAAGGGCATTGAAGTGCGTTCGGTGCGTCGCGGTCAGTTTGGCAAAGCGCACATTGATAAGCACTTCCCACACGATTACCGAATCGAGTTACCTGTTGATAGCAAATTCCAAGTGGAAGTGTTGATTGATAAAGGCTCGGTCGAGCTTCTGATAAATGGTGGCGAGTTCAGCTTCACTAATCTTGTTTATGCAAAAAATACCGATGCCAACGTAGCACTAAGTGTCGATAGCGGCAGCTTAAATCTAGCCAATGTCCAAGTAGCCAGCCTAATGGGAGAGAAATAATGTTAACCGAACAACAAGCTCACAAGGCTCTACATCAAGTACTTGAATCCGTTGATCTGCCTAAGCTAACTAAGAAAGATGAAAAGGTATTTTTAGAACGCCTTGAGCAATACTTCCCATCACTGACTATAAAGCTACATGCTCTCTATGGTGAACGTTATGACTTCTTCCTTCACTTACAAAAGCTGGTGGTTGTCCTCGCTAAGTCCTTTGCTGGTCGTAAGCGAAAGTGGAAGAACCTAGATGAAAAACGTCTAGTAAACCCTACGTGGTATCGCAGCGAAAAAATGCTTGGTATGGCTGTTTATGTAGACCTGTTTGCGGGCGATCTGAACAAGCTGCAACAAAAGATCCCATACCTAAAATCCCTAGGTATTAACTATCTTCACCTAATGCCATTATACAAAGCACCAGAAGGGGATAGTGATGGTGGATACGCTGTGTCGGACTATCGCAAGGTTGATCCTAAGCTAGGCACAGAGAAAGACTTAGCTCAATTGGCTGAGGCTTTGTCGAGTGAGGGTATTAGTCTAGTCCTGGACTTTGTATTCAACCATACGTCATACGAACATCACTGGGCAGAGCAAGCGCGTAAGAGTAACCCAGAGTTTGAAGACTTCTACTACTTTTTTACCGAGCAGCAAGATGTCGACGATTACAACCAAACCTGTCGCGAGATTTTCCCAACGGTACGCCGTGGTAGCTTTACGTATCTTGATGATATCCAAAAGCACGTTTGGACAACATTTAACAGCTTCCAGTGGGATCTGAACTACTCAAACCCAGCAGTATTTAACGCAATTACTGATGAGATGCTATTCCTAGCGAATATTGGTTGTGAGGGTTTGCGCCTTGATGCGCTAGCGTTCATCTGGAAAGAGAAATGGACACAGTGTGAGAGTCTACCAAAAGCGCACGCCCTGATTCAGTGTTTCAATACCTGCCTGCAGATTGCTGCGCCAGCAGTGCTATTTAAATCGGAAGCGATTGTGCACCCTGACGAAGTAGCACAATATATCGACAAGGGTGAATGTCAGCTCTCTTACAACCCGCTAATGATGGCGTTGATGTGGGAAAGTCTAGCAACGCGTAAAACTGAGTTGCTCACGGCATCACTTAAGAAAAGCTTTGAGATCTCTGATGCTTGCTCATGGGTTAACTATATTCGTTGTCACGATGATATCGGTTGGACGTTTGATGATTCGGTTGCCGAACAGTTAGGCATCAATGGTTTCGAACACCGTCGATTCTTGAATCAGTTCTATACTGGTAAATTTGAAGGCTCATTCTCGCAGGGCGTGCCGTTCCAAGAAAACCCAACGACAGGCGATTGCCGTGTGTGTGGTTCATTGGCATCTCTAGCTGGCCTGGAAAAAGCGATTGAAGCCGACGACTCACAAGCAATTGAGTTTGCACTTAAACGTATTCGTTTACTAAATAGTATTAACTTGAGCATTGGTGGTATACCACTTATCTACCAAGGGGATGAGTTAGGAATTTTGAACGACCACTCTTACCTAGAAGACGAGTTCAAACGTGACGACACTCGTTGGGTAAACCGCCCAACAATAACTGCCGAGAGTATTAAGCTTGCTGAGCAAGCTGGCAGTTATCAGCACCGTATTAACCGAGACTTAAAACAAATGGTGGAATTGCGTAAGCAAAATCCAGTGTTTGGTGAAGCGAAAACGGAGATCCTTGAAACTTATCGACCACATTTGTTTGCTTATTACCGTGCTCATGAAAATGGTGAAAAACTGTTGGCTATTTGTAACTTCAGTGAAGTCACCCAACACCTTCCCGCTTCTATTTGTGATGTGTTAGGCGGGAGCGATTGTCTTGATGTTTTATCTGACCAACGCTTTAGTGGTCCAACAATTGAAGTACCTGCATACGAGGTGTTGTGGTTAAGCAATATTACTAAGGCTTAGTTTGTTGTGATTTATTACGCTCATTTCGTTTGTAGGCTCTGCTTAGTTATCAACTAGATAGCCAGTTTACGTAATGGTACGGCGAAAACACCTTATAAGAAGCCCCACCAACTCGTGGAGTTTTTTACGTTAATTATCGAGCATAGCGTAAATAAATCTAATAAAAACTCATTTAGAGTAAATATAAATTATTGTAAATTAATGATATTTTCTTTGTCTGTGGCCATTTAATGTACTAAGGTTTTAATGTCGCCTGATATAAGGTCACCTTGAACTTGATTCTTTAGGAGAGCCAAATGAAATATCTCATCGCACTTGCTGTTGCCCTAACTTCTATGTCTGCTGCTGCCGGAGTTCCTAAAAATGCGGAGCCAATTATGGCGTGTTATTTTAATGGAAACCTAATCGGCACCATGACACCGACACAGTGTTTTTCAAAAGGGGGCGCGTTATATCATGTTCAGCGTTCTTCCTCGAGAATATCTTCATAAATTGAGTGTAGTGGAAGACATATCTGAATCCATTTGTACGCCAATTTTAGTTACAGTGTGGACTCTCGGATTAGCCTGTATTCGTCATTACATAATGTAGTGGCGCTGATCTCCTGCCAAGTACCTGCTCCCAGATCTAACAAATTGCGCTGTAACTGTTTGAAAGGTGGTTCACGTTATAATTTTTAGAAAGTGTTGCAAGCATCACCTTTAAAAGTCGTTTTTTATAAGCGGCTTTTTGCTTTCTGGTATTTACCAAAACCTCCTCAAATAATGCCCACTTCTTTGGTTAGAATTGTTTTCTCTCGAGCTGTAGGCTTGGTATTCCCTTATACCTTGAGTAAGATGACCCGAACCCCCTTAGTTTTTATGGAATTATGACTGAGTTATTTGAGCAAAAAAATTTGCAGCCTTTGTACATTCAAGTCGCGGGAGAGTTAAAGCGCGAGATTGATAAAGGCACTTATCCTGCGGGCAGTAAGCTACCGTCTGAAAATCAGCTTGTGGACCTGCTGAAAGTCAGCCGTGTAACGGTGCGTAAAGCATTGCAGCAACTCAATGATGGCGGTTACATCTTCTCAGAGAAAGGAAAGGGCAGCTTTGTTAAATCCAATAAACTGCGTCACGATTTTCTTTCCATGTCTGGTTTGGCTCAAGAAGCGGCGGGCGCAGGGTTAGAGGCAACGAATATTGTTGATGCCTTTGAGGTGTTGCCTGCGGATGAGCTTGTCGCTCAGAAACTCAATATTTCGCTTGGTGAGCCCGTTAACTTTGCTCGTCGTTTACGATTGGTGAACGAACAAGTCGTCTCATTTGAAGAGTTTTATATCCCTCGAGTGCTGTTGCCTAACCTCACAGAAGTAGATCTTAAGGGATCTAAGTTCGAATATTTGAGCCGTCACGGTATTGAGATGATCAAGACGCAACAAAAACTGTTGCCGGCTCTGCCCGACGCCACCGTTCAGCAGTTATTGGATGTTGGGGAGCTTGATCCTATCTTGATCAACCAATCACAAAACTACTATGAAGAGCAGAAGATATACGAATATTCAACGGTTTACTATAAATCTAGCTTGTATGAGTTTGAGATAACCGCACGAGTTTAGAGAATGTCGAATAGCCCACCTTTGTGGGCTATTTTTTTATCTATAGGTTTTGAATGTAAGCAATCTTATGCATTTCCAATAAATAACAAGTGTGACGAATAACAAAAAAACGACAGTGAAAAACACAACCTGTATTTAACTTGT
>NZ_JBFRKQ010000061.1:0-48941 GCF_041469505.1 Vibrio sp. 10N.286.49.E11 | reverse complement strand
ACAAGTTAAATACAGGTTGTTATTTCTTTGCACTCTTTGGAGACGAAAATTATGGCGCGAGATGCGAAAGTTGTAGCGAATAGAGTTATGGCCTTGCTGGGAGGTGAGGGCAATATCGCACAACTGAATCACTGTGCAACACGACTGCGTGTTGTGGCCAAGGACGATGAACAAGTCGATGCTGAAGGACTCAGCGCAACAGAAGGTGTACACGGGTACTTCTTCCAAAATGGTCAGCACCAAGTGATCTTGGGTACCGGATTTGTGGGTAAGGTTTTTGCCATTATGAAAGGCAATGAAGCCATTGAAGAAGCCCCACAAACTGAAGAGAAAAAAGACAAAGTCAGCACGTTCCAAACAGTAACACGTACTTTCTCTGACATCTTTGTTGCCATCATCCCAGCGTTGGTTGCAACTGGCTTACTTATGGGCTTGCGTGGGCTGTTGGTTAACGGCTTCGGTATTGAACTGTCGCCACAGTTAAATACGTTGTCTCAAGTTTTAACCGATACTGCCTTCATCTTTATTCCAGTATTGGTGACATGGTCTGCCATGCGCGTGTTTGGTGGTAACCCAGTGCTCGGTATTGTATTGGGCTTGATGCTGGTGGCACCGCAACTCGCCAATAAATGGGATGTCGCCTTTGGTAACGCCGAAGCGATGATGATTCCATTCATGGGTTTCGAAATTGCGGTGACTGGTTTACAAAGCTCGATTCTTCCTGCGGTGTTTATGGGGTGGTTTGCTGCCTTAGTTGAGCGCACATCACGCAAACACATCCCTGAAGTTCTGGATTTGATTCTGACACCATTTATTACGTTGTTGGTCTCTTTGATTGCTGGCTTGGTGTTCGTTGGTCCAATCCTACTCGGCATTGAAAAACTCATTACCGAAGCCGTGCTCTACTTCTTACAAATCCCATATGGCATTGGTGGCTTGATTTACGGCGGCGCAATTCAATTCATGGCGGTAACAGGTATGCACCACACCATCGTGCCTATCACTATTGCGATGGTGACAGACACTGGCTTTGACTACATCAACCCATTGGGTACCGCTGCAATCGCAGGCCAGTTTGGTGCGGCAATGGCGGTGATGTCGATGCAGACAGACAAAGTGAAGCGTACAGGTATGTTTGGTGCAGCGTTGCCAGCTCTGTTTGGTATCACTGAACCAGCGATGTTCGCGATTACTCTACCTCGCGTAAAACCTTTCTTGTATGGCTGTATTGGCGGTGCGTTAGGTGGCTGTTTGGGCGCGATTGCGGGTATAGGCTCTGCGGGTACGGGCGCAACTATGTTACCGGGTATTCTGCTTTACCTTGGCGGCGGTCTAGGAATGTATGTGCTTGTTATGTTGGTGGGTGCGGCTTCGGCTTTCGCATTAACAAAGCTGCTTTACAAAGAGCCTAAATAATTTTTCACCACCCATTTGAGTGAATATCTTTTTCTTGGAGTTGTTATGGATTTTTCTAATCGTCAAAACCGCTTTGTCCGAATTCACGAGGTGAGCGAGGAGTATTTGGCGGATATTGAGCACAAAACACAAACAGACCCGTTTTACCCGAGCTACCATATTGCACCAAAGCACGGCCTGTTGAATGACCCGAATGGTTTGAGTTACTTCAATGGCGAGCACCATATTTTTTACCAGTGGTTCCCGCTTGGTCCAGTGCACGGTTTGAAGCACTGGTACCACGTATCGACCAAAGATTTCGTGAACTTTACTGACCGCGGTATCGCGTTGTACCCAGACCAAGATTACGACCATCATGGTTGTTATACCGGTGTTGGTGTACCACACGATGACCAGTTGTACATTTTCTACACGGCGAACTTGAAAAAGGAGAATGATCAACGTCATCCGACTCAAGTTCTCGCGATTATGGACAAGCAAGGTAACGTGGAAAAGAAAGGCGTAGTCGTGGATTTCGATCCAAATGCCTACACTGCAGAGATTCGTGACCCAGTGCTGGTTTGTCGTGACAACGATTATCACATGTTGATTGGCGCTCAAGATCACAACGAAAAGGGCACGCTGGCTTATTATCACGGCAACGATATTGATGATTACCACCATATGGGTGACATCGATGTGGGTCTCGAAGACTTTGGCTATATGTGGGAGTGTCCTAATTACTATGAAACCGATGAAAACGGGGTTTATATCTTCTCACCTCAAGGCGTGAGCTCAGATAATAAGTATGATCTTAAGAACGTCTTCTCAGTGGTTTACATGGTCGGTGAACGTATTGATTTTGAATCAAAAGTCTTCAACAACCAAGGCTACCATGAGCTTGACAAAGGCTTCGATTTCTACGCGCCACAAACTTATCTGGATGACCAACAACGTCGCATCCTTATTGGCTGGCTGGGCAACTCAAAAAGTGACTACCCAACCGATAAGAATGGCTGGGCACACATGTTGACTCTGCCACGTGAGTTGACGATTGATGGTAGCTACCTAATTCAGACACCACTGAAAGAGCTTGAAGCGCTGCGTCAAAACTCAGTGGATGTTGAAGGCTCTATACCGGTGGAATTAACGTCACGTTCGTTTGAGTTAGAACTGAATGTGGATGAGTCTTTCACTCTGACTCTGGCTAACCAGAAAGGTGAGCAGATGGTGTTCCAAGGTGATCGCGATGAGCTGATTCTGGACCGCGCTCACGTTTCACATCTACACGCGGAAGCATACGGCACGGTTCGTTATGCACAGCGCCTAGAGCAAGCACAAACTATTCGCATCTTTGTCGATAACTCAGCGATGGAAATTTTTGCTGACAACGGCAAGACAGTGTTCACCTCTCGCATCTTCATCGATGAGCTGTCTCTGGTCGCGCTCAATAATGCGACTGGCGCACTGCATTACATGTCTGCGATACAGGCTGCTCGCTAGCCACCAATAAATTATTCCAAAACAAAAAATAAGGCCCTCGTCGGGGAGGGCCTCTTATTGCCAAAATATAGGGTTTAGCATGAAAAATACACTAAAAATGTCGCTCGCTGCGGCTTCAGTAATGGCTGCAATGACAGCGAACGCTGGAATCAGCATTGTTGATACGGAAGAAGGTAACTTCTCTGTTGGCGGTAACGTGGAGTTGAACTTCAACTACCAAGACCGTGAATCACACGATAATAATGACAGCGAATTTAACCAAGACGGCCGCGTTCTAATTGAATTTGCTGGCGAAAAGTACACGAGCAATGGTCACTATGTGGGTGTGAAAGCACAGCCTTTGTTTGAGAGCACAGGCAATATTGCACTGGATGATGCGTACTTTGAGTTTGGTAAGAAAGACGATTGGGCTATTAAAGCGGGTCGCTTTGAAGCTTACGACATGTTCCCTGTTGGTCTTGATGTATTCCTAGAGTACTCAGGTGACACAGCGAACGACCTGTATTCAGACGGTGCGGCTTACACGTACCAAGCGAAAGAGGCGCGTGGTCGCGGCTCAGACGGCCAAATTATGTACAGCCAAACTTTTGGCAACTTGTATGTTGAAGTCGGCGCAATGCTCGGTGACCGCTCTAACTTGTTCGATGGCGGCATTGAAGGTAAATACCACGGTGAGCAAATCGACACAGTTAAAGATTCATTCCTAGTGCGCCCAGTTGTGGCTTACCAAATGGGTGATTTCAAGGTAGCCGCTTCGGTGGAAACCAACCTAGTTTCAGACGCGATTGTGGCGAATGGTGTTGATATCTCAGATCGTACGGGTTACGGCTTGACTGGTAACTGGACCAACGGCGATTGGAGTGTAAATGCGAATGTTGCTTACATGGATGCTGTAGACGAAAACAACCTAACAGCGGGTGTTAACGCACTTTGGAATAACTTTGGCCTAGGCTACATTCACGCAATCAATGAGTATGAAAACAAAGAGTTTTCTTCTTGGGCTGAAGGCGACGTAAACGTATCAACATGGTATGCATCTTACGCATTCCGTGATGTACTTGAAGTACAAGACTTTTCAATTCTTCTAGGTACATACTACACGATGGTTGATAACAAACTGGACCAACAATCGGACGCATCCGCCTTTGCTGAAGAAGACGATTTCGGTGCTCGTGTACGTCTGTTCTACGAATTCTAATTTAAACGTCGTTACTAGAGGCAAAGTGATATGAACAAGGTTTGGGTAACTGGAGATGCTGTTGTGGATTTGATTCCAGATGGCGAGGCTCGTTATTTAAAATGCCCTGGTGGCGCACCAGCAAACGTTGCTGTGGCCATCTCTCGATTGGGTGGTGATACCGCTTTCTTTGGTCGAGTTGGGCAAGATCCGCTAGGACGCTTTATGAAGCAAACCCTAACGGATGAGAAGGTGAATACCGATGACATGCTGCTGGATGAAGCTCAGCGAACATCTACGGTGATTGTCGACTTAGATGATGATGGTGAACGCAGCTTTACCTTTATGGTTAAGCCAAGCGCCGACCAATTTTTCAGCGTCGAAGACATCCCAACATTTGCATCTTGGCAATGGATGCACAGCTGTTCGATCGCTTTGGCTAACGAGCCATCACGCAGCGCAACGCTTGAAGCGATGAAGCGAATGAAATCAGCAGGCGGCTTCATCAGCTTTGACCCTAATCTAAGAGATGAGGTATGGTCAGACCCATCTCAGATCCAAGAAGTGGTGATGAATGCGGTCAATCTGGCAGACGTAGTGAAGTTTTCTGAAGAAGAACTGACGTTCCTGACAGACACTGATACCCTCGATACGGCTTTAGATGCATTAAATGCGGCGCCTAACAAGCTGATCATCGTGACGCTAGGCGCTCGTGGTGCGTTGGCGGTTTACAATGGTGAACGTCGAGTGATTGAGGGCACTAAAGTTGAACAAGTTATTGATACAACAGGTGCTGGTGATGCATTCGTTGGAGGCTTGCTAGCCAAGCTGTCTCAGAATACGGACTGGTGTTCTTGGAGTCAGGTTGAAGCTGCGGTGCACTGGGGTAACGGCTGTGGCGCACTTGCGACGACGCAAAAAGGTGCTATGACGGCACTGCCAAGTTTGGCTCAACTTACGAAGTTAGTTAGAGAGTTGTGATTATTGTCTTTTCACTTTCTGAAAAAAGTCGCTCAACAAGAGCGACTTTTTGTTATCTAAAGAGTGGGCAATATGCCGCAACATAACTGAAGGTGCTTGTTCTTTACTTGCTCATTATTAATGACTTTCCATACCTGTAGTTATTCATAAATTGCTAATGTTCGATTTTCTGAGGCTGATGTTTGTCCAGAAACGACTTAGACAGTTTTTCCTATATTTAAATTTGGTTAGAAATATGCCTAGCATTTTAAACAAGAAAAACTACTGTATAAGTCCACCTTTCGTCCACCCAAGCAAAGCTGAGATAAAGTGGGGAAGGGGAAAGTTGATTATTTTCAGTGTATTGAGCGAGATTTACGACGTTTTTGAGGGCTCAAAAACGGTGAAACCCCGATGTTGGTAGCATCGGGGTTTCGAATTTCTAGATTTCTCGACTGGTAAGATCGATTATCTTTTCTATGCAGAAGGCTGGATTAATCCAATCTTATTCCTTGGTAGGGAATTAGATGCGGATGAAGTCCATGTGCTCAACTTTTGGCTTGAACGCGTGACGTTGAACGTCTTGTGGCTTAACCTTAACTTCTGCGCCGTCAATCAGTAGAGTGATTGCTTCGTAGAATTCAGGCTTGTCCATTTGGTTGATCACGTCAGCGTGAACAAGTTCGATAGCTACAGCTTCAGCTTCGCCACCGTAGATTACAGCTGGGAATTTACCAGCGTGACGTAGGCGGCGGCTCGCACCTTTACCTAGTTCAGTACGTACTACTGCTTCAAATTTCATAGTTTTACTCTCAAATTAGTAAAAATTAACTTCACACCTCAATGCGACCTTGAGTGTGTGGTAATGCTTAAACATAAAAGTTCATGCTTAAGCGAGCGCGGATACTAACATCACATTCCAATATGAGCAAGTCAGAAGCCCATCTCAAAGTGAATTTCCTTCGATAATGGGTTCGTTTGGAGATAAAACGTTCGCTAACGCTTGTTTAGCGCATTTTACTCCCTTTTACATCGCAATCCTTATCTATTTATATCACTGCTAAATCATCAAGTTAATGAACGGAAAATGAATGTTTGCCTAAGACTTGGTTAAGTCTTAGTTCGTTAATCTTAGTGTTAATTAAACAGCAGAATGAATAGGTGAAAATATGAAACCGGTAAGCATTGTCGTAATTACGCTAAACGAAGAGAAACGCATTAGCCGCTTAATGGAAGAGTTGAGCGTGCAAACCCACCAAGAGTTTGAAGTGATTGTTGTCGACTCGAACAGTGAAGATAACACCAGAGAAGTGGCGCAAGCTTATGAAAACGCGTTGCCAAAATTAACGGTGCATCACATGGAAAACCGTGGTGTGAGCCTTGGCCGAAACACGGGTGCTTCATTGGCGCAATACAACCGAATCCTTTTCTTAGATGCTGACGTGAGCTTGCCTCGAAACTTCCTTGCGAAAGCGCTTTATGAACTAGAAGAGAAGAAGCTTGAAGTGGCGGGTGTGTACATGAGCTCGAAAGGTTTGCCGCTTGTACACAAGTTTGGTTACGGGCTATTTAACGCAGGCTTGTTTACTACTCAGTTCTTTTTCCCGACGGCGATTGGCGCATGTATTTTCTCGACTAAACGGGCGCATGATGAGATCGGCGGTTTTGATGAAGAGATCGTCCTGTGTGAAGATTGTGACTACGTAAAACGTGCGAGCAAAACATGGCGATTTAGATTCCTAAATATGACTTTTGGTTTTGACCCACGTCGCTTAGACCAAGATGGCGTTGTGAAGACAGGCTCTACTTATCTTAAAGCCAATGTAAGACGCTTCTTTAAAGGAGAAATGCGTAATAACGAGATGAACTACAAGTTTGGTCACTACAAAGAACAGTAAGCGTTGAGGTTGTTATGTTTGATGGACTAGGGTTGTTTCTGGGAGCATTGGGTGATGCTCTCATTGGCCCAAACCTATTTGTACCGGGAGAGCCGTTCTTTATCGCAGCGGGCTTTCAACTGTATTCAGGTGCATGGATGGCGTTGGTTTTGGTGATGCTAGGTGGTTTGCTTGGTGATCAACTCAGTTATTTCATTGGTTATAAATACGGTGTTAAGGTGCAACGAAGGCTCATTAAGTTTCGCCCTAAAACCAAAAGATTAATTGCGCGCTGCCGCTATCTGGTTGCTCGCAAAGGCACATACATCATTCTTTTTGCTCGTTTATTAGGGCCTATCGCTTGGGTTGTGCCATTTATAGCTGGCTCGCATCGTGTACCGTGGCGTAATTTTAGTGTGTTGGCGTTTATCGGTTTGGCCCTTGGTGGAGGGCAGTTCATTGCTTGGGGCATGTTACTGGCGCACGGCGTTGAAAACTTCCCGTGGCTTAATAGCCTTAAGATATTTATCTCGGAGCATAATAGCTTGATCGTTGGTGTGTTCGCGGTATTAGTCTTCACCATTATCGGTTACCGAATGAAGTGGCGATGCTTAGTACTTAAGTCTAGTGCGCTGTTGTTGGCGTGGGTATTGTTTGCGAACTACGCTCACTTTTTCTGGAAAGCGGATGACTTTCAGAATCAACCAGATACGGCTCAAATAAACAAAGTCGACTGGAACTCGGTTACCTATAAAGCGTTCCCCGGTAAATCTTCGTTCTACTCGGCGCAAGCGATCAACGTAATTTATGTTGGAGCAACCCCAAGAGACTTAATGAAGCAATTAGGCTGGATAGAGAATCAAACCTTCTCTCGAAATGAGATTGAATGGGTTGGTTATCTCGCATTGCTTAGAGAAAAAACGCCGCCAGTGTCTGATTTATATTGGCGAGACAAGCCGCAAGATATGGCTTTTCAATTGCCGGGTAACCTGATGAAGCGCAGCCATATTCGTTGGTGGCGTGCAGGTGTTGATATTAAAAGTAACCAGCCTCAGTGGTTAGGCGCAATTAGCTATGATGATGGCCTTAAAGTCACGCCTTACTCAGGCATTGTGACCGTGCTTCATAACATTGACCCTAATGTTGATGAAGAGCGAGATCGGCTTGCTAATCAGATACGAACGTTACTACCAGACATCGAGTTAGACAAGTACCCATTAGCAACGGTGGAAGTGATCAATGACGATCATGACTATTACACTGATGGCCGGGTATTAACGATTGGAGCAACGACCCTTAGTGATAATTCACAAACTTTGGATGTTGCTGTGAACGATATATAGAGTTGTATATAAGGTCGATAGAATTAAGCCCTAGCATTACGTTAGGGCTTATTGTGTTTAACTTTTACTTAGCTTGTTCAGCCTTTACTTACTTTAAGCACCAGAGAAGCTTTTAAGCCGCCCATTGAGCTCTTGCTGAGCGTTAGGCTGCCTCGGTAACTGTGTGCCATTTCATTTACGATATTAAGCCCTAAGCCTGTTCCTGGTGTGGTTTCATCAAGTCGGACGCCACGTTTGGTCACTTGCTCAAGCTTCTCTTCAGGAATGCCTTGGCCATCATCTTCAATCACCAACTCTATGTTGCCATCGTCGAGTTCATTTGCATGGACGCGAATAATGCTGCCAGCCCACTTGTAACTGTTCTCGAGTAGGTTGCCGACCATTTCATCAAGGTCGGTTTTTTCTACCGCCACTTCAATCTCAGAGTCTAGCTCGTTAATCATGGTGACTTCATTGGCAGCGTAGACTTTATCAAACGCCATTGAGATAGCTTCGACACGCTCACAAGGTGAAGACTTCACCGAAAGAATGTTCATTGCACCTGCCATACGAGCGCGGCCAAGGTGATAATCAATTTGGCTTTGAATCTGATGAATGGGCTGTTGCAGCAGTGCCTTGTCATCCTCTGGAAGTCGCTCTATCTCATTTTTTAGAACTGAAAGCGGTGTTTTCAACGCATGAGATAAGTTACCCGCGTGGTTACGAGCTCGTTCTAATAACTCTTGATAGTGAAAGAGCAGGGCATTGAGGTCAGAGACTAATGGAGAAACCTCTTTCGGGTAGTTATCGCTTAACCCTTGTTGCTCGCCGTTTCTTAGCATTACCAGTTCGCGTTGCATCTTGCTGAGCGGTAATAACGACCAACTGACTTGAATACCGATCAACATCAGCACGCCAACAAACAGCAACATTAGGATCAACCAGACTTGACCAGTAAGCTCTGTCAGTGTGGATTCTAATGGATCTTCATCAATACCAATGGTGATCGTGACAGGGTCGCTCAGTTCAGGCAGGTAGATATCTTGCTCGATGTAAATCAGCTTTTCTTTCTCTGGCCCTTTGACTGATGTGTGAATCGGTGAACGCTTGATGGTGAGGTCTTTATCCCATAGCGAGCGAGATCGAATGATCTGCTCTTGGGTAGCGGCGCGCCAATAAATACCACTGTAGGGCTGGTTGAACCTAGGATCAGACAGACGCTCTGCCATGATCAGGTTACCACTGTCATTGGTTTCGATATTGGCGGTTAACTCATCCATGGTTAAGCCAAGCTGCTGCTTCATGTCATCGACGAGGTAGTCGTTAACCAGTTTCGGAATCCCGACACCAGCCGCTAATATCATCGCACCTAGCCAAAAAGCCGCAGCAAGGAGCAAGCGGCTTTTTAAACTGATGTTTTTAAGTGTTCGTTTCTTTAGATTCATGCATTTCCAACCTGCCTTTGCTCATCGTAACTTATCGTATTGCGATGATCAGAACAGGCTGTCCACTTAATTAATGGTTGCTCTTGGCGTGATTGACGACTGAGCTATTCAGCATTCAGTTGGTAGCCAAGGCCACGAACGGTTTTGATGATCTTTGGTGCGATTTTCTTACGAATACGACCGATGAACACTTCAACCGTGTTTGAGTCTCGGTCGAAGTCTTGCTTGTAGATATGCTCAACCAACTCAGTGCGCGAGATAACCTTGTTTTGGTTATGCATGAAGTACGCGACAACTTTATATTCCAGCGCCGTGAGGCTAACTGCTTGACCTTGCCACAACACTTTAGAACTGCGTGTGTCTAGGCTTAGATCACCGATTTGAAGTATCGGAGCAGCACTGCCTGATGCTCGGCGCAGTTGAGCTCGGATACGGGCAATCAGCTCGACCATCTCAAATGGCTTAGTTAGGTAGTCATCAGCACCGGCGTTCAAGCCCTCAACACGTTGAGTTAGCGTGTCACGAGCACTTAAGATAATCACTGGCGTGTTGATGTTTTCGTCTCGAATGCCTTTTAATACCGTTAGGCCGTCAAGCTTAGGTAAACCTAAATCGAGGACAATCGCGTCCCATTCTTCTGACGTTGCACGGTAGAGTGCGTCGATACCATCTTGAGAGAGCTCTGGAACCCAGTCGGCCCCCTCAAGTGTTTCAATAATTTGTTGGCCCAAACGAGGCTCATCTTCAACGACTAAAATTTTCATAATTGTTCTTCTAATTTCTTCTAATGACTGTTCGTTGTGCTTAATTGCTCGTCGTGATTAATGTAAAGTTGCGGCTCTGAATTATTCGCCGTGTTTAATTGCGTCTTTAAAGTTTCGGCCTTTGATCATAAGCATTTCTAACGTCTCAGCGTTGTATTCGACTTTGATTATGTTGTTTTGGTAATTGATTTTTAGTTCATACACCCAAATGTCGTCATCTTCTTCTAGTTCTACTTTAATGATTCTGCCATGAAGATCGTTTTCAACCGCCGCATACATTTCTGAGAAAGGGCGAATGTAGCCTTCTCGTACGGCTTCATAGACTTCGTCTTGATCTTCTTCAAATTCGATGCTGGTTCCTGCTTTATGAACGTCCTGCACTAATTCATGACCATTATGATGTGAGTCAGCCCATGCGCCAGCAGAAACAAATAAGCCTAAGCTTATAGAAAACAAAGAAATCATAGCTTTACTAAACATAGCGAATCCTAGAGAAGGTTGATAGCGTTCAGTATAAAAAAGTAATTCTGAACAGAAAGTGAACCTGATTAATAATGAGAATTTGATACCGAAAAACTTAACGCTTAAATGGCGCAGGCTTTAATACATAAGATTAATTGCCGAGTGTTAAGAACGTAAGACTTACTTTTATTCTTAACCTTAACGCTGCTGTAGTTCGTCTTCGAATATCTTGTCTCTCATTTTCCAAAAGCGTCCGACTTTACGGGCAATCACGAATTGAGGTGGGCGGAATCTATGTTGGTGAGCAACCACTTTCGTCGGTGAGGCTTCTTCGAAAGGGCGATGTCTGTCTGCAAGGTGAGGGCGAACAAACTGGTCTTTGAAGTTCTGCTTCTGCTTTTTGCTGGTTAATGACCAAAACTCATGCACTTGCGCTTGGTTTTCTCCGCGATAGGTGACCTTAAGTTGTGATTTACCTTTCTCGTCTTTAAGCACGTTGAGGTCCATTTCCAAGCATTCAAATACCAAGGCATCTTTTAGGTTCAGTGCTTCTTTTAGCTTTTTGTCTGGGTCGACTAAGGTTGCATCGCACTCATGACAAATGCGCGCAGCAATGTCATTATCAGCACCACATTCACCGCAATATTTCGCTCGGAAGCGATAATTACAGTGCTCGCGCTCGCCCGTGTCTTCATCGGTAAAGTAGCCTTGGCATTTGCGCCCAAAGTGCTCAAGCAAGAAGCCATTGCTGTCTAGCTTGCCCCAAAAGTTATTATTGAAGCCGCACGCAGGGCAAGGGATGGTGATGATTTCACTGTCTGAATCGGGTTTAGGGTCGCCAACCTCAGGTTGGTAGAGGTCGTAACTGTTGCCCGCATAGTCGAGCACCAAACACTCTTTTTTACCCGGAGATAGGCGTAAGCCACGGCCAACGATTTGTTGATACAAACTGATGGATTCTGTCGGGCGCAAAATCGCGATTAAATCGACGTGTGGCGCATCAAAACCTGTGGTTAATACCGATACGTTAACCAAGAACTTGATTTTACGTTCTTTGAAGTCGCTGATAATTTGGTCACGTTCGAGAGTTGGTGTATCACCAATCACAATTGAAGCTTCACCTTCTGGCAATAAGCCGAGGATCTCTTGCGCGTGTCGAACGGTCGCAGCGAATACCATGATGCCTAGTTTATCTTGGGCTAGGTGAATAATCTGATCGACAATCTGTGGGGTCGCTCGTTTCGATTGCTCGATCACCATGTCGAGTTCTGCTTCTTTGTAGCGACCAGTGCTCGCGGGCTTTAACTGCGAAAAGTCATAGCTCAACACGGGTGCATCAATTATGCGTGCAGGAGTTAAGAAACCTTCATCGAGCAGGTAACGAATCGGCAGCTCAAAGATACAGTCGCGGAAGAAACGTGGCTCATCTGAACGCACTTGACCGCGAGTGTGGTATTGATAAATCCAACCCATCCCAAGACGATATGGGGTCGCTGTTAATCCAAGCACCTTGATGCCCGAATTATTCTCGTGTAAGTGAGTGATGACTTTCTGATAACTACTGGTCTTTTCATCGGGAACACGGTGGCATTCGTCGATAACCAACAGCGAAAATTGGTTAGAGAATGAATCGAGATTTCGCACCACAGATTGCACCGAAGCAAACACGACTTGTTGGTCGGTCTCTTTGCGTCCTAAACCCGCAGAGAAAATCGAGCCTTTCAGCCCGTAACCTTCATACTTTTCATGGTTCTGTTCAACCAACTCTTTTACGTGAGCAAGCACCAACACTCGACCTTTCGCAAGCCTTGCTAACTCTGCAATCACAAGGCTTTTTCCTGCACCTGTCGGAAGCACGAGCACTGCCGGAGTTTGGTGTTTTCTGAAGTAATGAATCACTGATTTTACAGAATCAGCTTGGTACGGGCGGAGTGTATACATATCGCGTCTTGTAAGAAGGAAAACAAATAGTGTGAAATAGCTCAACTAATTGAGCAAAGGTGACTATAATACCCGACTTAGATTAGTTGAGGTATTCATGCGTTTAGATAAATTTCTGTGCGATGCATTAGGCGTCACTCGAAGAGAAGCAACACACTTATTAAAATCCAAGGCAGTGACAGTAAATGATGTCATTCAAAAAAGCGGCTCACTCAAGGTAACTGAAGAGTGCGTTGTGGAATGGCAAGGCAATGAACTGAATGTTCACGGCCCACGTTACATCATGCTTTATAAGCCAGAAGGCTTTGTTTGTTCGCATGAAGATGGCGCAAATCGTATCGCGTTTGAATTACTTGATGAAATAAAAATGGACAAGCTGCACTTTGCTGGTCGTCTAGATATTGATACAACAGGTCTTGTGTTGATTACAGACGATGGTAAGTGGTCTCACCGTATCACTTCGCCAAAGCACAAGTGCGAGAAGACGTACCGTGTGTGGTTGGTTGAACCTGTTGAAGACGATTACGTTGAAAAATTCAAAGAGGGCATCCAGCTTAAGAGCGAAGATGGCCTAACACTTCCTGCACACCTAGAAGTTCGTGCAGAGCGTGAAGTGCTGCTAACGATTCACGAAGGCAAATACCACCAAGTTAAACGTATGTTTGCTGCTCTTGGTAACAAGGTAGAAGCACTACACCGTGAACGTATTGGCGAAATTGAGATGGACGAATCTTTAGAGTTAGGTGAATACCGTTACCTAACGCAAGAAGAAGTCGATTCAATCTGGAAGTAGTCCTTAGCTAGAAGTTGCTCTTAACAAGAAATTGTTCTTAACAAGAGACCACTTTTGCTGGAAATAGCCCTTTCGTTGTAAAGCCGACCATGGATAGCGTCGGCTGATGATGTTGACTGGTACTAGGAAAGTCTCAGCCAATCTTTGACTCGCGTACTCACGCTAGTCCCTAGCTCTATCAGTTGAACATTCGGAGAACCATGCAAACATCGACCTCACAGAGCCAAAGCTCCCAACTAGAAACACCTCAATTAGGCTTAGTGCTGTTTTTGATTCTAGGTGCGATTGGTGCACTTACTCCGCTAGCCATTGATATGTATCTGCCAGCGATGCCGACCATTGCTAAAGATCTTGGTGTGACGGCGGGTGAGGTACAAATCACGCTAACAGCCTATACCGCAGGTTTCGCGCTGGGGCAGTTGCTGCATGGCCCGTTGGCGGATAGCTATGGTCGCAAGCCTGTACTGCTTATTGGTGTGTTCTTGTTTGCTATCGCTTCTATGGTGAGTGCGACAACTCATGGCATTGAAGCGCTGACTTACATCCGTACCGCTCAAGGTTTTGCTGGTGCTGCGGCGGCCGTTATCATCCAAGCGGTGGTAAGAGATATGTTCGATCGTGAAGATTTCGCAAGAACCATGTCTTTCGTTACTTTGGTGATGACAGTTGCGCCATTGGTTGCTCCGATGATTGGCGGTTACTTAGCGTTGTGGTTCGGTTGGCGTTCAATTTTCTGGGTTCTGGCTATTTTTGCGGTGATCGTGATTCTGGCGGTATCGATGAAGATCCCAGAAACGCTTCCTGCAGAAAACCGACAACCATTGCGCTTTAAAACAACGATTCGTAACTATGCTCGACTGTGTAAGAACCCAACGGCGATGGGCCTGATTTTCTCTGGTGCATTCTCATTTTCAGGGATGTTTGCGTTCTTAACGGCAGGTTCATTCGTTTACATCGATATCTATGGCGTTCGCCCTGATCTGTTTGGCTACCTGTTCGGCTTGAATATTGTTGCTATGATCTTGATGACGAGCATCAACGGTCGAATCGTTAAGAAAGTGGGCTCTCACGCTATGCTCAGAGTCGGTTTAACCATTCAATTGTTTGCGGGCTTAGGTCTGTTAGTCGGTTGGATGTTAGATATCGGTTTGTGGGGTATTGTGCCATTCGTGATGCTGTTTATCGGCACACTGTCTACCATTGGTAGTAACTCAATGGCACTGCTTTTAAGCGGATACCCGAATATGGCCGGCACAGCTTCTTCGCTTGCAGGCACATTAAGATTTGGTACTGGTTCTGTAGTGGGGGCAATTGTTGCAATGCTACCAAGTGACACTGCAGGGCCAATGGCTATGATGATGGCAGCATGTGCAATACTGTCAGCATTACTATATTGGACATTAGGAAAGAAGGCATAATGTCAAAATACTATATTGAAATTCAGAAGTTAGTGAACGATGCGCTGGGCGAGCTGTATGCTCTGCATAAGTCTGGTAAAGCGATCGACGCACCTATCGCGAACAACCTTTATCTTGTTCGTTGGGTAACAAAAGCGATTAAATCTCAAGCTTATGATCGCGTGATTGTGCCTGACTTAGTTCGCTGGCAGAAACAGGGTCGCTCAAAAGGCAACAACTCTGATTTAACTTTTACCTTTAAACGTATTTCTGCGTTTTACGGACGTTTTTTCCCTGAAGGCGAAGAGCCTAAAACGCTAAAAGACAGTGATGTTGAAGCGTTCATGGACAAAATGTACGAGATGGGTTGGAGCGTATCGAGTGAAGACGAGCTAACGACTGGCGGCAAGATTCAATTCTTCACCGATGGCGAGCACTCTTTTGCTTTATGCGGTAAACAGTGTGACGACTCTTTCGACGGGGAGTTGATGGTTAAGCCAATGAACTGGTTTGTTCGTGGCAACCATGCTGAGTTCATCCAAGCGGCGATGGAAGCGGGCTTCATGCTTCACAAAGTAACGGACTATAAGTCTGCGGTGAAGTATCACGGTGAATACATCGTTTACCCTGCTAACCAAGGCAACCAACTGGCTGAGATCCCAATTAGCGTTATCGGCTAATAGCGGATTCGAGATGAGAGATACGAAGAGCGGAATTATCCGCTCTTTTTTGTCTCTCATAGCACGTGTCGCTAATTTGCTTTTAATCTTTTCGCATCTCGTCACTCGAATCCCGCATCTGCTTTTAATCCTGTTCTTTAGCCTGCTTCTCAATTGCCTTCACCATGCCTTTAAAAATAAACAGGTGGGCTGGCATCATAGCAAACCAATACAGTAACCCTAGAAACCCCTTTGGATGCCACCAAGCCGAGATATTCAGCTCGCGAGAGTCACCGTGGTCAGAGACAGTAATCTCGAGTCGCCCTAAACCGGGGCCTTTCATACCGAAAAGCAGAGATAAAAACTGATTCTCTTCACAGCGAATGACCTTCCATGAATCGATTTTGTCACCGACTTTTAGGTTGGGCCCTTCTGGCATTTGTCGAACCGGTACACCGCCACCGAAAAGAACATCCAACCATTCGCGTGTGCGCCATAAAGTGTTAGCAAAGAAGTAACCTTGCTTCGGGCTTCCGATTTGCTGAGCAACATGCCAAAGCGATTCCAATGAAGCGCTTGAGGTGATACTTGCGCCTGTTTTCTTCGGGTAATAGCCATACCCAGCTTGCCAGCGTTTGAATGCGGTTTTATCAAAGCCCCATACATTGCTTTTGACAAAGTTTCCTTCAGCGTGAATGGCTTGTTCAACCATATTTTCGAACGAGATAAGCTTTTGAGGGTACTTTTCTCTAATGATGGTCGAACTGGCGATGAAGTCGTGCTTTAAGCCTGCAAGTAGTGCTCTACCTATGTTAGACGGTACAGAAGTCACCACGCCTAACCAATATGAAGCAATCTTTGGTGTCAGTAGCGATGTCGCCCATAGCCTGAGTGGACGATCGGCGGTTTTGGCAATATGAGCAAATTGGTTTCGGTAAGAGACAATATCCGGCCCGCCAACCTCAAAGGTTTGGCTTTCGCTAGGCGTGTCTTGTGCGAGTTTTAGTAAATAGTGGTTCAGGTTCTGCAAAGCAATCGGGTTGGCTTTAGAGTCAACCCATTTTGGCGCAATCATAATCGGCAAGTTGTACACGAAATCTCGCATGATCTCGAATGCCGCAGATCCTGGGCCAATGATCACGCCAGCTTGAAGTTCGGTAACGGGTACAGGCCCTTTACGAAGCAATTCGCCGGTTTTCTTTCTCGCTTGAAGGTGCTCTGAATCACCAGTCTGAGGCTGTAAAGAACTCAGGTAGATGACGTGTTGATTCTTTGGCCCAAGAGCAGAAACAAAGTTACGGGCTAAGTTCAGCTCATAATCGATAAAGTCGTGGCCTTCCGCCATGCCATGGACGAGAAAGAAGATAAGATCAAAGTCGGGGACTAAGGCTTGTGTCGCAGCTTGATCGGCCAGATCAAGATACTCAAGCAATAAGCTTTCGTGAGGCTCGGTCCGTGCCTTTAAATAGTCGATATGCCTTGCTGCTGCCGTAACTTGATAGCCTTGCTCAAGCAGGAGAGGGAGGAGTTGCGAACCAACATATCCAGAAGCGCCTAAAACCAGTACTTTCTTCATTGTTACTCCATTTATATCTGTGGTTAAAAACCGAACATTGATATAATAGCGCGATATTTATCTTTATTCATCAATACGTTCCGTTTAGGTATCTCTCTATGTTGCTCTCTTCAATTATTCATCACACACGAGGTGATTTTGTTCGCAGGCTTATTGCGATTGCACTGCCCATCACCTTGCAGAGCATTATGTTTTCAAGCCGAGGCTTGGTGGATGTATTGATGTTGGGCCAACTTGGCGAAGCAGACATTGCAGCTGTGGGGGTGGCGAGCCGAGCGATGTTCGTGACGACCATTATGCTGGTGGGTGTTACCACGGGCGGTGCTCTTCTTACTGCTCAATATTGGGGCGCGGGTAACAGACAAGGTGTGAGAGAAAGCACTGCGCTGACGTGGCTGGTGTCGACACTGTTTGCTTTACTGACTATCGCGTTTTTCGTTTCATTTCCTGCACAAATCATGGGCGTGACGACCGACTCTCAAGAGGTCATCAACTTAGGCGTTGAATACATCGTAATTACGTCATTTAGCATGCTAGCGGTATCGTGTGTCAGCAGTATGGCTGTGGGTTTGAGAGCGATGCACAAACCCGGGCTAAGTACATTTTTCAGCGGTATCGGCATCCTGTCTAACGTGTTCTTAAACTGGGTGCTGATCTTCGGTAACTTAGGCTTTCCTGCGCTTGGAATCAAAGGTGCGGCGATTGCGACGGTACTGAGTGGCGCGATTGAAGTCGCGACTTTGTTTGGTTATCTCTATTTCTCTAAGCATTTATTAGCATTTAAGTTTTGCGATATTAAAGCGGCAGCTTCGATTGATAAGGTGATTCGCTTCTTGAAGCTGTCTCTGCCGACCACGTTTAACTTCTTAGCATGGGCGGGTGGTTTGTTTGCTTACCACGCGATCATGGGGCAATCGGGCGTTCAAGGTCTGGCTGCGCTATCGGTCATGACGCCGGTTGAATCTATCTCATTGAGTTTATTGATTGGCCTTTCGAATGCGGCAGCTGTTTTGGTGGGTAATCAACTTGGTGCGAAAAACAATGAAGCGGTTTACTATCAAGCGCTTGGCTTAACAATTTTGTGTTTCTTAACTAGTATTGTTGTAGCCGTTTTTCTCTATTTCGTTCAAACGCCAATACTTAATGCCTTTAGCGCACTGACGGAAGAAACCAGAGCCCTCTCAGAGAAGTTCATTCTGATCCTCTGTGTGGGTATTGTCATTCGCTCGGTGCCATTGACTGTGATCGTTGGGGTGTTGAGAGCGGGTGGTGATGTGAATTTCTGCCTCTATCAAGATTTGATTGCTCAGTGGGTGATCGGTATCCCATTGGCAGCCATCGCGGCTATCTATTTTAAGTTTCCACCTGAGTGGGTATATCTGCTTTTCCTAACGGAAGAAGTCCTCAAGTGGGGCGGGTCGCTCTATCGCATGAAAACAAGAAAATGGATTAAAAACTTGATAGGAAGTTGAAGTAGGGCGCACCAATCGCATCACTTTATCGTTGGCGTGTGATCTATCTTTCAAAATACTTCCTCCTAACAGGGAATTAGTGTAGATTCTCCTTCCAAATTCTAACTAATGCGAGCTGTTTAATGTTAAAGCTGTCAGACCTATGTAAAGGCTATGTCGATGGGGGGGAGTTTCACCCTGTTTTGCAAGGTGCTGAATTAACATTAAACCAAGGTGACCAGCTGGCATTAATGGGAGAAAGCGGTTCAGGTAAAAGTACTTTACTGAATCTTATCGCGGGCTTAGACCTAGCGGACTCAGGTGAAATCGCTTTTCCTCACTTCAATATGCACGACTCAACCGAGCGTGACCGCACCGCTTATCGCAGAAACAACATTGGCCATATTTTTCAGCAATTCAACTTACTGCCAACGTTAAATATTGCCGATAACATCCGTTTTTGCCGCCAGTTAAAAGGCTTACCTGAAGACAAAGGTCTCTGGAGACAGATTCTCTCTGCTTTAGATCTTATGCCTTTACTTGGCCGTTACCCTGAAGAAGCGTCTGGTGGCCAACAACAACGTGCGGCCATTGCGCGTGCGCTGTATATGGAACCAAAAATATTGCTGGCCGATGAGCCGACCGGTAGTTTAGATGAGCGTAATGCAGAAGCGGTAATGCGTTTGCTGACCTCTTTGGCTCGTCAATTAGAATGTACGTTGCTGTTGGTAACACACAGTGAAAAAGTAGCTCTGCATATGGATGGTAGGATCCGTCTGCAAGGAGGGCAACTGCATGTTATGGCCCGTAGTTAAGGCACTACTCGGTCACTATCGACGTTACCCACTGCAGATTATTTTGGTATGGCTTGGTTTAACCCTCGGCGTATCACTTTTGGTTGGTGTTACTGCTATCAACCAACACGCCAAGCAAAGCTATGCGCATGGCGAAAAACTCTTTTCGAATCCTCTTCCTTACCGTATTCGACCAAAACACAACGCCAATAAAATCCCGCAAGGCTTTTATATCCAACTTCGCCGTGAAGGTTTTCAACAGTGTTCTCCTCTTGATCACCATCGTATCACTGATGAAAATGGCGCAAACTTCATGGTTGTCGGTATAGATCCTGTTTCTATGCTTCAGCTACAACCTGGTATAGCGTTAAAAGATCTCACCGCTTTGAACCTCATGAAGCCACCATATCCAATCCTTGTCAGTGATGATCTTGCTGAACACATGGAATGGCACAACGGTGATTACATCCCTTTGATGGATGGTTCTGAACTTGGTCCTGTGGTTGTTGATCAAAATAATATGATTAATGGTACAAGGTTGATTGCGGATATCTCCTTGCTCCGAATGCTTAAACGCAGTGCTGGGCTTTCAGTGATTGCTTGTTCAGACATGCCCACTGAGAAGTTTGAACGTCTTAAAAATATGTTACCTAATGGTTTGACGATCTCTCGTAGCTCTAAGGCAGAGCTTGAGTCGCTGACCAGTGCGTTCCACTTAAACCTAAAAGCGATGGGTATGCTGTCGTTTGTGGTTGGCTTGTTCATTTTCTATCAAGCAATGTCGCTTTCTTTTATTCAGCGTCAACCGTTAGTCGGGATTTTAAGACAAACGGGTGTGTCTGGTTGGCAACTGACTAAAGCGCTCTGTTTAGAGTTACTGCTATTGGTTTTACTGAGCTGGATATGCGGCAATGTATTTGGCGTGATGCTAGCAAACCAATTGTTACCTGCCGTATCTTCAAGCTTGGGCGATTTATACGACGCTAACGTCGGCTTAACGATCGACTGGAATTGGCGTTGGAGTGGTTACAGCTTACTGATGGCATTGATTGGTGCTTTCTTAGCGTGTGCGTGGCCACTGGTTCGTTTACTTAAGTCTCAACCGATTCGTCTGTCTTCTCGTTTGTCTTTGATGCGTTTTGCGGGTACCGAGTTCACTTGGCAAGCGTTGATTGGCTGTGGCTTCTTGGTTGCTGCTGTTGCTGTGTATCAAGCCCCTCAGACTCAAGAAACGGGTTTTGCGATTATCGCGCTAATGCTGATCAGTGTGGCGCTATTTACCCCGTTTTTGATGTGGAAGTTATTTAACAGCCTCTCTTATTCGTTGCGCTGGGTTCGTGCTCGCTGGTTCTTTGCTGATGCAGCTTCCAGTATGAGCTACCGTGGCGTGGCGACGATGGCGTTTATGTTAGCCTTAACAGCCAATATTGGTGTAGAAACCATGGTCGGTAGCTTTAGAGATACCACTGATAAATGGCTAACACAGCGTTTGGCTGCCGATCTGTATATCTACCCAACCAACAATGCCGCTGCTCGTATGAGTAATTGGTTATCTGACCAACCTGAAGTGGATTCGGTTTGGTGGCGTTGGGAGAAAGATGTGGCGTCTCCAGTCGGTAGTATTCAGGTGGTCAGTACGGGGCCTTCTGAAGGTGAGCTAGAAGCGCTGACGATCAAATTAGGTATTCCGAATTACTGGTATCACTTACATCACTCTAAAGGCGTGTTGATCAGTGAATCGATGTCTCTCAAGCTGGGGATTCGCCCTGGCGACTACATTGACCTCTATGATAGTCTCGGCTCTGGTTGGCAGGTTGTCGGTGTTTATTACGATTACGGTAATCCTTACCATCAAGTCATGATGTCGCATCGAAACTGGCTGTATGGCTTTGCAGGGCGGGGTAATGTCGGCCTTGGGGTAATACTCAAAGACGATGTGAATTCATTAGGGCTTCGCAGCCGATTAGAAAGCGTATTCAGGCTTGGCTCCGAGCGCGTTTTCGATAACAACAACATCCACAGTCAAGCGATGCGGGTGTTCGATAGGACGTTCGCGATTGCAGATACATTAGGTAACATCACCTTGGTTATCGCCGTCTTCGGTATTTTCTTTGCGACGGTTGCGGGAGAAGTGTCTCGCCAAAGGCATATTTCCTTGCAGCGCTGTTTGGGTGTCTCGGCGAAAGAACTGATCCTGACAGGTAGTTTGCAGTTGTTTGTGTTTGGGCTTATTTCCTCCTTAATTGCGATTCCGCTCGGATTAGCGCTAGCGAGCCTAATTGTTGATATCGTGATAAAGCAGTCTTTTGGGTGGTCACTTGAGTTACAAGTGATTCCTTGGGACTATTTGCAGACATTTGCATGGGCCATGGCAGCATTGATGCTAGCTGGTGCTTTACCAGTGATGAGAATGATTCGGAACACTCCGATGAAGTCACTGAGGGATGCGCTTTAGTATGTTTTTACGGAATACTTCAACTAAGTTAAGACAACGAATTCTGTCTTCTCTGCTATTAATCAGTTTCTTCGGCATCTTTTTAAGTGTTTGGGGTTATTACTCCTATTTCATCGATCCTGGTGAAAAGGGCGTGAATGAAGTTAACTCAATATTGGTTAATGAACACTTCAATGTGTTCGAACCTGTTTTGCCAGACCGTAATGTTTCGCTACCACAAGATTTTAAGTTCCACCCAGAGTTTCAGCACGAGTGGTGGCATTACTTTGCATCTTTGAAAGGTGATGATGGTAAAGACTATTCGGTCCAGTGGAGCTTTTTCCGTATCGCAACGGACGAACGTGAAACACCAGGGTGGCAAAGCCCTCAAGTCTATATCTCAAATGTAGTGGTCTCTTCTAAGTCCAAAGTATGGAAAGAACAGCGCATGGCTCGTGGCGGCATTGGCCAAGCGGGAATGACTAATCGTCCATTCAGGCTTTGGATTGATAACTGGAACTGGCGTGCACTCGGCAACACCCCATTCCCAGGACGCCTTCAAGTGCAAACAGACACGTTTGGACTTGAACTCGACACCATTGCAAAAGGGCCCTATGTGCTCAACGGCGATAACGGTTATCAGAAAAAGCACGACTTATTACCTGTCGCGTCTTATAACTTCAGCGCTCCATTTTTATCGTTGAGTGGTGTGTTGAACCTAGACGGCGTTACCAAGGAAGTGGAAGGAACTGCGTGGGTACATAAAGAGTGGGGCAGTGGCTTACTTGGAGTGGGCCAACAAGGTTGGGATTGGTTTGTATTTAACCTCGATGACGGCACAGCGCTGAGCATTAACCGCTATCGTCATAACCAACAGTTGCCTTACATATTCGGGACATTAGCAACGCGCTCAGGCAAAGTTTACCAATTAACGGAATCCGACATTTCCATTCAACCATTGCAAAATACAACGTTGATGAATGGAAGACGGATGCCTTTGCAGTGGATCATTAACGTCCCTAAGCATGATATTAACCTCACAACGCGTATTATACGCAGGGATATGTGGCTTCCATTTGTCATACCATATTGGGAAGGGCCGATTAAGGCGAGCGGGAGTCATGAAGCGACAGGCTTTATGCAGTTAACTGGCTACTAAAAAACACCTAAGGCTATAATTTGATAGCCTTTTTTTATGCCTGCGCCTTTTAGCGTCCCCCAATGAATTGTGCATACAGGTTCGATGCTCTCATCTATACTTAATTCATGGTGCATAACAACATTATGGAATATACGACGTATTGTTTAGTATTTGTAGGAAAAACCGAAGTTAAACATCCGAAGAAGTGATTATCTATCAATTAAACTTGGATATAAACTCGTGGTTATTCTTTGTTATTCGTTTATTTAAATAATAAATATAAGGGCGAAATCATGACCGACGTCATCCGTGACTTCTTTAAAATGGAATCTGCTGGCGGCATCATACTAGTCATCGCTGCGGCGATCGCAATGTTTGTAGCAAACTCACCACTGAACGAAATGTACCAAGGTGTACTTCACAGTTACGTTCTTGGTATGTCTGTGTCTCACTGGATTAACGATGGCTTAATGGCTGTCTTCTTCCTTCTAATCGGCTTAGAAGTTAAGCGCGAACTTTTAGAAGGCGCATTAAAGTCTAAAGAGACAGCAATCTTCCCAGCTATCGCAGCTGTGGGTGGTATGTTAGCTCCTGCACTTATTTACGTGCTATTTAACTCAAGTAACCCTGAAGCGCTTCAAGGTTGGGCTATCCCAGCAGCGACTGATATCGCATTCGCATTGGGTATCATGGCTCTTCTTGGTAACCGTGTACCGGTAAGCTTGAAGGTATTCCTGCTAGCACTGGCAATTATCGATGACCTAGGTGTTGTTGTTATCATTGCTCTGTTCTACTCAGGCGACCTATCAACACTTGCACTTACAGTTGGCTTCATCGCGACTGGTGTGTTGTTCATGCTAAACAACAAGCATGTGACTAAGCTGAGTGTTTATCTCATTGTTGGTGCAATTCTGTGGTTCGCAGTATTGAAGTCTGGTGTTCATGCAACGCTGGCTGGTGTAGTAATTGGTTTTGCTATCCCACTGAAAGGTAATAAAGGTGAACATTCTCCGCTGAAGCATCTAGAACATGCTCTGCACCCATACGTCGCTTTTGCAATCTTGCCAGTCTTTGCTTTTGCAAACGCAGGTATTTCATTGGAAGGTATCTCAATCTCAAGCCTAACAGGTATGCTACCGCTTGGTATCGCTATGGGTCTATTGATTGGTAAGCCTCTTGGTATCTTTGCATTCAGCTGGGGTGCGGTGAAATTGGGTGTTGCTAAGCTCCCTGAAGGTGTGAACTTTATGAACATCTTCGCAGTATCTGTCCTGTGTGGTATTGGTTTTACAATGTCTATCTTTATTTCATCACTAGCATTTGGCCCAACGAATGTAGAGTTTGACACACTAGCTCGACTAGGCATCCTGATGGGATCTACAACAGCTGCAATTCTAGGTTACTTCCTGCTAAGCGTTTCTTTACCGAAAACAGCAAAGCAACAAGAAGTAAAACTATAATCAGCGGTAGGCTCGTTTAACGGCGAGCCTATTCACTGATTAACAAGCTAACTTCTGAGTAGCAAGACGAGTCACAGAATCATCCTCCCCGATTCATGTGACAGCAAAGAACAAAAAAGCCGTGATAGGGGTTCCTATCTCGGCTTTATTGATCCTAACTGCTAGTATTTTTAGTTTGGTTAGTTATTGATGATCTAAAACTCCTAGATTCAACTCATTATTTTGATCGGCATGAATTGCGGATCGTTTTGGATGACCAGAGTGACAGTGTCATGTTATTTTTCTAGCGTGGTAAATATGGTCCACTCCTCGACGATCTGCTCATTCAGCCCGACAACCGTTGCTGTTACTCGACGGTTCAGTGCATGAGAAGTAGCATCGTTGCCATCGCTCTCTAAGCGGTTTTCACCGTAACCGACAACTCTTACTCGGCTCGGGTCTATACCATTCGACAATAATTCATCTTCAACGTGGTGAGCGCGCTTCTTTGATAACTCTAAGTTGTATTCACTCGCGCCGACTTTACTGGCGTAACCTTGAATTTCTATCGATGCACTTTGGTAGGTTTCTAAGAACTCAGCCATGGTAGTTATTTGATCTGAGAAGATAGGGTTAACTTCATAGGAGTCATTGGCGAAAAGGATGTTCAGCCGTCTGACTTCTTGCGAGCTAACCGTCTCTCCACAGCCTTCGTTGTCTACCAGAGACGACTCTGGTGTGCCAGGACAGGTGTCTCGTGCATTGACCACACCATCGTTATCATCGTCTTGCAGGTCAGAAATTTGCTCCGCTTCTGGCGTTTCTATGTAGGGCTCTTCATTTTGGCTAGAGCATGCACATAGCGTTATCGTTAATGCGGAAAGTAATAAATAAGGTCTCTTCATCATTAATACTCCACTGCCGTTGTCCACTCGTCTGGAATGTCGACCAGTAGAGCGTTCAATAGAGAGCCTGTCGCGTTCATTACACGGTATTTAGCGTACTGTTCAGAGTAATGCGCATCTAAGTAATCTTTGCGGGCTTCAAACAATTCGTTTTCAGTGTTAAGCAGATCAAGTAGCGTACGTTTGCCGATTCGATATTGTTTCTCATAAGCGATAACGGTTTCTGACGCCGAATCCACGTGATCAGACAAGAAGTTCTTTTGTTGTAACGTCAGATCCAATGCACTCCAAGAGAGGCGAAGGCCTTCTTCAACTTGTCGATAAGCACGATCTCTTAGATCTTTTGCTTTATTGAGTTGGTAAGCTGCAGCTTCTGAATTAGCACTATCGGTACCACCGTTGTAGAGGTTGTATCGCATTCTCAACATTGCCAAAGTCTCTTGGCTCGAACCTTCATCGCCTCCAGCATCATCTCGCCATGATTGAGATGCCTCGATAGAGAACGTCGGGTAGTTAACCCCTTTTGATTGTTTGTACTGGAAGTGCGCTGAATCGACATCTGCAGTCGCGACTTTGATGACTGGGTGTTGGTCCAGAGCATCAACAAGCGCGTCTGATAATGACAGAGGAATCATAGAAATATCGGCTCTTGGGTAGACCAAGCCAAGCGGTTCTTGACCCACTATTCTTCTAAATTGAGTGTGGGTATCAATTAGGTTGTTCTGTGCGGCTAATAAATTGCCGTGCGCTTTTGCAATCCTAGCTTCTACTTGAGATACATCTGCGGTTGAGCCTATGCCTGAGGCTGCTCGTTTTTTGATGTCTTTATAGATTTTCTTGTGGATAGCAAGGTTACTTTCCGAAAGGGCTAAAACTTCAGTTGCTTTGACTGCATCCAGGTAGATCTGTGTGACCTCTAGCGCTTTGTCTTCGGCATCCGCGAGTAATTGTAAGCGAACCGATTCCGCTTCTGCGGCAGTACGGTCAATATCATTGAGAGTCGACGAACCATCCCACAACAACTGAGTGAGGGATATGGTGGCTTCCTTTCGTGTGAGATCGGTATCAGGACCGTTGTTTGGCGCAGGGTTTATGCCTTCATAGCCAATACCAGCATCCAGGTCGATACTAGGTCTATAAGCACCACCTGCGGCGTCATTTCGTTTCCGTACACTCACAAACTCATTAAAGATACTCTTTATCTCAGGGTTTGTAGCCAAGGTAATGGCTACGGCCTGTTCTAAAGTTTGAGCAGAGAGTGGAGCTGCAATAACTAAGCAACACATAATAGGTAATTTCAACAGTCTCAAAGTAGGTCTCCTTCTACTTTTAAAAGCTCCCGCCGCTTCCCAACAAGCGTTTAACTACTTAATTGAGAAGGGTATTAAACGAAGCTTAGGACATCTGCTAGAAATTGCTAAGTTTGTTGGCTTTATTTCGAATGTAAGTCTCTATCGCTATTGATTAATTTATCAGTTGTGACAGGTGGCAAGCTTCGAGTAGATGTGTTGAAAATAAATGCAAGGCTAGAATTCGGCTTGGGCAGAGATTGGTAAACGTTGGTTAGGAGGTTGTTTGAAATACGTATCTCAGTGATAGCAATGTGCCAAGCGTGGTAGTTCGATTTTTAGTAAAAAATGACAATATAAAAAGAATCGATCGCGCTGTTTAGTTTGTAGTTGTAGCTGTGAAGAAGGGTAAGTAAGGTTTCACCCTAAACAACAAACAAAAAAAAGCCCAAACCAACACGGTTTGGGCGGATACAAGTATAGGAGTTAATAAGGAAAATGCAGTAATTAAGAAAGCAGTGAGAAGAACAAGTTTGACGGCCTGTTAAACTTCTAAATACGCTGTTTTCTACCTAATTTAGGACTCTCCATTTCCATTTCAGTTCCAAGAAAATTCATTATTTTTTTCTTTTTTTATAAACACACAGCGATTCAATCGGTTAGTGCTGAGTTTTATTAACTGGTACGACCAATTTGTGAAAATGTGATGTTGCTTGCTTGTTAAATAAATGTACAAAGCGTATATTTCAAACAGTTGTTTAATACGAGTGATTGAAATGGCACCAAGAAGTACAACCAAAGACAAAATCTTAGATGTGGCTGAAGGCTTATTTGCTGAGCACGGTTTTAATGACACCTCTTTACGTACGATTACGAGTAAAGCGAATGTCAACTTAGCTTCAGTGAACTATCACTTTGGCGATAAGAAGACTCTGGTTCGTGCGGTACTCAATCGTTACTTAGAAGCATTTATGCCAGCACTGCAAGATGCATTAGTGAACTTAAACTTGAACGAAACGTATTCTATGAGTGACGTGTTTGAGTCGTTGAGACAGCCACTAAGAGCACTTAATGATGTTAGGCCAAATGGTACAAGCCGATTCATGTTACTTATCGGCAGAGGCTATACGGATGTGCAAGGACACTTGCGTTGGTTCATTACTACTCGCTACAGCGAAGTACTTTCTTTGTTTACGACATCTGTAATGAAGGCGAATCCGAACCTCACTCAAGAACAGTTATTTTGGCGATTACACTTCACCCTAGGGACTTGTGTATTCACCATGGCATCAAGTCAGGCTCTGGTAGAAATTGCAGAGAATGACTATGACAGAAAGATAGATGCTAAGGCAGTGGTCGATATTCTTATTCCATATTTAGCCGCTGGCATGTCAGCAGAAGAATAAAACAATAAAAAGCGAAACATTCACAACCAATATAGTGAACAAAAGGATCTGAACTATGAGCTCTCTAAGACAAAAATGGGTAAGTGACCCAGCTTTTAAACTCTTTAAAAAAGTACTACCACCACTATCTAGCACCGAGAAAGAAGCGATGGAAGCGGGTAGCGTGTGGTGGGACGGAGAGCTGTTTTCTGGTAAACCAGATTTCACTAAGCTGCACCAATACCCAAAACCTCAGCTGACAGCAGAAGAGCAATCGTTCATGGATAATGAGCTTGAAACCTTGCTCGCTATGCTTGATGACCACCAAATTGTAAAAGAAGATCGAGACCTTCCTGAAGAGGTGTGGAACTTCTTACGCAAAGAGCGTTTCTTTTCGCTAATTATTGCGAAAGAGTATGGCGGTCGTGAATTCTCAGCACACGCTAACTCAACTATCGTAACTAAGATTGCGACTCGCAGTATCAGTACTGCGGTTTCAGTAATGGTTCCAAACTCTCTTGGTCCTGGTGAGCTGCTGTCTCACTACGGCACTCAAGACCAAAAAGACTACTGGCTACCTCGTCTTGCTGACGGTACAGATATCCCATGTTTCGCACTAACAGGCCCAGAAGCGGGTTCTGATGCGGGTGGTATCCCTGATGTCGGTACTGTGTGCATGGGCATGCACGAAGGTAAAGAGACGCTAGGTATCAAGCTTAACTGGAACAAACGCTACATTACACTAGCACCAGTGGCGACGGTACTTGGTCTGGCTTTCAAACTGCACGATCCAGAAAAGCTACTGGGTGACAAAGAAGACATCGGTATCACTTGTGCGCTAATCCCGGCTGACCACGAAGGTGTTGTGATTGGTGAGCGTCATGACCCACTTGGTCTTGCGTTTATGAATGGTCCAACACGCGGTCACGATGTATTTATTCCTATGGAATGGTTAATCGGTGGTGCCGATTACGCAGGTAAAGGCTGGCGTATGCTGGTGGAATGTCTGTCTGCAGGTCGTGGTATCTCATTACCCGCACTTGGCACGGCGATGGGCCACCTAACGGCGAAAACGACCGGCGCATACGCTTATGTTCGTAAGCAGTTCGGTATGTCGATTGGTAAGTTTGAAGGAGTTGCAGAGAGTTTAGGTCGTATTGGTGGCTTAACGTATCTACTAGAAGCGACTCGTACACTAACAACTACTTCACTCGATATGAAAGAGAAGCCGGGTATCGTTACGGCTATCGCGAAATATCACATGACAGAAATGGCGCGTACTATCCTGAATGATTCAATGGATATCCACTCTGGTCGTGCAATTCAAGATGGTCCAATGAACTACTTAGCTGCGCCTTACCTAGGTATTCCAGTTGCTATCACAGTAGAAGGTGCGAACATCTTAACTCGTAACCTGATGATCTTCGGTCAAGGTGCGACACGTTGTCACCCATACGTGCTAAGCGAAATGGAAGCGGCAGCAAACCCAGATGAGAAGCAAGGTGCGAAGGATTTCGATAACTTGTTGTTCAAGCATATCTCTCACGCAACTAAGAACACGTTTGGTGCGTTCGGTGCGGCATTGACAGGCTCTAAGTTCATTAAAGCGGATATGAGCGGTCCAACGAAGCCTTACTACCAAGACTTAACTCGCTTGAGCCGTGCGCTTGCAGTGAGTGCGGATTTCGCAATGCTTACACTAGGTGGCGAACTGAAACGTAAAGAGCTTATCTCTGCACGTCTAGGTGATGGTCTAAGTTACCTATACATGGCGTCTGCAGCGCTTAAGAAGTATGAAGATGAAGGTCGTCAACAAGCTGACCTAGACTACGTACACTACGCGGTTCAACACTGTTTCCATAACGCGGCTAAATCGCTACAAGAAGCGTACAGAAACTTCCCGAACAAGATGGTAGGTAAAGTACTTAAAGGTCTAGTTTTCCCTGTCGGTAACCACTTTGAAAAACCAAGTGATAATCTAACGGTACAACTGGCAGAAAGCTTGATGACTCCGGGTGCACACCGTGAACGTCTAACTCACCTTTGCTACATAGGCAAAGAAGAAGAGGATAGTGTTGGCCTAATGGAGAATGCGTTCAATGCGATGTACAGCATCAAGCCTCTCGAACGTAAGATCTTCAAAGCAGTGAAAGAGGGCAAAGTGGCTCGTAAAGGTCTATTGCAAGATAAACTTGCTCAAGCACTGGCGGCAGATGTTCTTACTCAAGACGAAGTTGACCAAATCATTGCAGCAGACAAACTTCGCTACGCAGCGATTCAAGTTGACCACTTCAGTCATGATTACAGTGAAACTTTGACGCGAAAAGAGTTAAAACCTAAGCTAAATAGCGTTGCTTAGATAAATAAATGACAAAAGGCACCTTATTAGGTGCCTTTTTTTGTTTTTGTCGTAGAAGTCGCAATAGACGCGTTAACAAATGGTGACTTAGTCAGCAAATATTCGCTGAGTGCTCCAACCACTTGCATTTTCACCACATTTTTACAGAAATTAGATGCCATTTGCGTACGAAACTTTTATCCTTAACCTGATTTTTTAAGGAAGTTGAATATGATCATCAAACCTCGAATTCGCGGATTCATCTGTACTACAACACATCCAGTCGGTTGTGAAGCTAATGTAAAAGAACAAATTGCTTACACAAAAGCTCAAGGCCCAATCGCAAACGCACCTAAACGTGTACTAGTTGTTGGCTCTTCAAGTGGCTACGGCTTGTCTTCACGTATTGCGGCTGCATTTGGTGGCGGCGCTTCAACTATCGGTGTTTTCTTTGAGAAAGCCGGTACTGAGAAAAAGCCGGGCACAGCTGGTTTCTACAACTCAGCAGCGTTCGACAAGCTAGCTAAAGAAGAAGGCCTGTATTCAAAAAGCCTGAACGGCGATGCTTTCTCTAACGAAGCGAAACAGAAAACAATTGACCTGATCAAAGAAGATCTAGGCCAAATCGATATGGTTGTATACTCACTGGCGTCTCCAGTGCGTAAAATGCCAGAGACTGGCGAAGTAATTCGTTCATCTCTAAAGCCTATCGGTGAAACGTACACGTCAACTGCGGTTGATACGAACAAAGACACAATCATCGAAGCAAGCGTAGAGCCTGCAACTGAAGAAGAGATCAAAGACACTGTTACTGTAATGGGCGGTGAAGATTGGGAACTTTGGATCAATGCTCTTTCTGAAGCTGGTGTTCTAGCGGACGGTTGTAAGACGGTTGCTTACAGCTACATCGGTACTGAACTAACGTGGCCAATCTACTGGGATGGCGCACTAGGTAAAGCTAAGATGGATCTAGACCGTGCAGCGACAGCGCTGAACGAGAAGCTAGGCCAAACTGGCGGTACTGCAAACGTTGCTGTTCTTAAGTCTGTAGTGACTCAAGCAAGTTCTGCAATCCCTGTAATGCCTCTTTACATCGCTATGGTGTTCAAGAAGATGCGTGAAGAAGGTATTCACGAAGGTTGTATGGAACAGATCTTCCGTATGTTCAGCCAACGTCTATACAAAGAAGACGGCAGCGCGCCAGAAGTGGATGAAGTGAACCGTCTACGTCTAGATGACCTTGAGCTTCGCGAAGACATTCAAGATCACTGTCGTAACCTATGGCCTCAAATCACAACTGAGAACCTAAAAGAACTGACTGACTACGTAGAGTACAAAGAAGAGTTCTTGAAGCTATTTGGTTTCGGTGTTGAAGGTGTTGATTACGAAGCTGACGTTAACCCAGCTGTTGAATTTGATGTAGCTGACATCTAATTCAAGTTATCGAATCTAAACGAAATAGGCGCTCATTGAGCGCCTATTTTTTTGTCTGCTATTTGGTTCAAGAGATTAAGAGCAGATATGGGATTCGAGTGGCGGGATGCGAAGAGATTTAAGAGCGGATACGGCTACCGCGATTCGAAGGGGGACAAGAGTAGAAATAAGGGATGAAGAGAGTTAAGAGCAGGAGTGGGGAAGAAGGCTTGAACCGCTTAAAACAGGTTATAAAAAATGCACTAACCCAAAGTGAATTAGTGCATTCGAAATATCTAAGCTTGGCTGCTTTTAATGCAGCAGATGCTAGCTAATTATGATGATGAAAGTACCTGCTAAGGTCATCAATATATTGGCTATCGCATAAGTACCCGCATAACCCAGAGCCGGAATCGTTGAGCGAGCGTGGTCATTTACGATGTCCATCGCTGGAGCGCAAGTTCGCGCGCCAATGATTGCACCGAACAACAAAGCTCGGTTCATCTTCAATACGTAAGCGCCAACCAAGTAAGCGAAGAATACTGGCAGCACACTCACTACTAGGGCAATACCTATTACCTGTGGGCCAACTTGGGTTAAGTGCTCAAATATCTTACCACCGGCGCTCAAGCCGATACCGACCATAAAGAACATCAAACCGAGGTCTTTGACCATGTTCAGAGCACCTTGAGGCACATAACCGAAAGTAGGGTGGTTCGCTCGTAGGAAACCAAGCATGATGCCCGATAGAAGCAGGCCAACCGCGTTACCTAGCCCAAACGATACCTGACCGAATGTCATGGTGATCAAACCAAACAAAATACCCAAAATGAAGAAGCTACAGAAGGCCATCAAATCCGCCATTTGGCTGTGGATTGAGATGAAACCAATTTTCTCAGCTAGGCCGTGCACTCGACTCTTTTCACCACTCACCTGTAGGACGTCACCTTTAGAAAGCACGATGTTTAAGTCCATCGGCATTTCAATCTGAGCACGTACTACGCGGTTAAGGAAACAGCCGTATTCAGACAGGTTTAAGTCTGATAGGCGCTTACCTGCGATACTGTCACTCTTAACGACGATCTCTTCTTCCACGATACGCAGATCGAGAAGGTTACGGTCGAAAACTTCTTTACCGTTACGGAAGCTTGGGTCTAGACGAGCGTGGCTATCTGGGAAACCAACCAATGCGATCTCATCGCCTTCTTGCAGAATTGCATCACCATCTGGATGGGCAAGAATACCATTACGTCGAATACGCTCGATGTAACAGCCTGTTTGGCGATAGATGCCCAGTTCACGCAGATTCTTACCGTCAGTCCAAGAGATGAGCTCTGGTCCCACTCGATAAGCACGAATAATGGGCAAGTAAACCTTACGCTGACCTGAAGCGCCTAACCCACGTTCTTGGGCGATTTGCTCTGCCGAGTCGTGTAGGTTCACTTTTTGAAGTTTTGGAATCAAGCGAGCAAACATAATCATACTGATTAAGCCAACCAAGTAAGCCATCGCGTAACCGACTGAAAGGTTTTCGATAATCAGGCTCAAGTCCATGTTTCTTGGTAATTCTGCAAGCCCAGAATTCAGAGCATCTTGAGCACCTACCAATATCGGCGTTGCTGTTAAGGCACCTGCCATCATGCCTGCAGATAAACCAAAGCCTAGGCCAAGGTAATGACTACTGAAATAGGTTAGGGCAATTGCGGTAGAAAGTACCACAAGGCTCAGAATGAGGTAGTGCTTACCGTCTCTGAAGAAGATACCGAAGAAGTTTGGTCCAGCTTCAATGCCAACACAGTAGATGAACAGCATGAAACCAATGGTGAGCGCATCTGCGTTAAAAGAAAAGCCAAGATGTCCCATGATAAGGGAAGTAATCAAAACACCGATTGAATTACCAAGTTGGAGGCTACCGAAACGAATTTTACCAATGGCTAATCCAATCGATAAAACAACAAAGATGAGGAGAATGGGGTTTTGTTCTAACAGAAAAACAACGTCGATATTCACGGTGGTCGCTCAATAATTGGCGTGGAACACAGGGTAAGTTTGAGAGGTGAATTGTATCTAAATATAAATAAATTATAAGCAATATTTTGTTAATTTACTTGATTTTGACCTTATTCTTATTCCGTATGAAAACTGGTCATAAAAAAGCCCGCTACAGTGAGCGGGCTTTCTATAAATCGTACAGTCTAACGCCTAAATGGGTCAGCTGTTTAAGGCTTTAGCCCTGATTCTCGTTTGAGAAATCCTAGCTTAGTCGAAAAGACCTAGGTTTTCTTTTGCGTATGCTTCAAATTCTGTGCAGCCGCCGATGTGGTCTTGGTCGATGAAGATTTGTGGAACTGTATCGACAGGTTTACCAACAGTCTTCTCTAGATCAGCTTTGCTGATACCTTCAGCGTGGATGTCAACGTAACGGTAGTTGAAGTCATCGCGTTTAGCTTTAAGAGTTTCAGCATGCTCTTTTGCACGAACACAGAATGGGCAAGCAGGGCGACCAAAAATAACTACAAACATTTAATTTCTCCTAAATACGGGATGAGGCTCGTTAACTCGATTATGTTAACTATTCTTTAGTGAATGCCACTCAAAATTTCATAAAACCAACTATGCCTCAATGCCATGGGGAAATAAAGATGGAATTACCTCTTAATACAATAGGTTTTGTCTATCAGAGCAAATAATGGCCACAAAAAGGATCCATGCTGATTTCTGATGGGTATTCAGATTGATTACCCTTAATTTAAGAGTGTGAATTACCCCTAAGAATACGACATTAATCCATCTTTAATGCGACAAGTTGCACCTCGTCAAAAAAAGCGCATACAGAACGAGGCATCTTAATACTGATGCACTATATAAAGGCTAAATTCCAATAACCAAGAGTTCGCAGTTTTGTTCGGTCATAGGCGCAGGAGGCACCATGTTTCAATTTATGACATCTACAAAGATCATCTTTGGTGATGGAGCACTTTCCGCTTCATTGTCTCTCTTTAATCAATATGGCTACAGCGTGCTATTGGTTACAGGCAATACATTAGAGCGCACTTCAATTGTTACTGACTATCTTGATGCGCAGAGTATGCGTTATCAGCACATTGCCGTTTCCGGTGAACCTAATATCAAAATGGTTGAAGAGGCGGCTATTTCTGCTCGTCGATTTAAGCCAGATATGGTTGTCGCCATGGGGGGCGGTAGCGCCATCGATATGGGCAAAGCGTTGGCTGCGGTTTTACCTAATCAAGGCAATTTATATGACTATGTTGAAGTGGTCGGGCGTAATGTTCCTCTTAAAACCAAACCACTTCCGTTTATCGCAATTCCAACCACAGCGAGTACCGGCGCCGAGGTCACTAAAAACGCGGTGCTGAAATCAGGCCAAGACCAAGTAAAAATCAGCCTGAGAAGCCCAGACATGCTGGCCGACGTTGCGATTGTCGACCCAACCCTAACTCATGGAACCAATCTATATCTATCAGGGCGAGGTGCGATGGATGCCTTTACTCATCTAATGGAAGCCTACGTGTGTGGTGAACCGAATCCGTTAACCGATATGATTTGTGAAGAAGGGCTGCGTAAGTTGAGTGGTTCTGTGGTTAAAGCGTGTGTTTATGATGAGCCTCAAGCGCGTTCTGATCTTGCTTTCGCTTCTATGCTCGGTGGTATGGCGATAACTAATGCCAAGCTTGGCGCAGCCCATGGTTTAGCCTCCGCACTAGGAGGTAAGATTTCTGCGCCTCATAGTGTGATTACCGCGCGTTTAGCGCCGTTTGTGATGTTGGAGAACATAGCCGTTGCAAAAGAGCAGCAAAGAAGCGACATCCTAGCGCGTTATCAGCGAATCGCTCAGATAGTAACAGGTAACGTAGAAGCAATAGAAGAGGAGGCAATTTCTTGGTTATCGGAAGTGCTTGATACGCTTAAGTTACCCAACTTGTTGGAATTTGGTGTCTGTGAAGCCCAGTTTGATGAGGTGTCTGCCGACGCGCTCAAATCAGTGGCGATTAAAGGAAACCCTTTGCCGCTTAACCAAGAGAGGCTCGTGCATATTTTGAAGCAAGTATGCGAGAAGTGCAGTTGTAGAGAAGGGCATCATGAGGGAGCTTCAATGAATCAAATTGGGCAAGAGCCAGTTGTCGAGTCGAGCTTTACCATTATCAATTCTTATGCGTCCGAAAACAGCGTGGTTGAGAAGGGCAATAGTTGGACTATCTAACGGTCTTAAACTTGTTCGTTGTATAAGTCATTTTATACAGACAAATAAAAACGGAGCTCTAGGCTCCGTTTTTTTAATTCAACTTGTTCTCTGGTCATCTGTTTTCAGTTCATGACTAAGCAGATTAGAACTGAGAGTACTTCTCGTAACGTGAATCACGAAGTGACTCTTTGACGCGCTTTAGGTTCTCTCTGAAACCAGAACCACGACGTAGCGTAAAGCCTGTCGCTAGCACATCGATAACCGTCATCTGAACAACGCGACTTGCCATTGGCATGTAAACGTCAGTGTCTTCTGGAACATCCAGAGAAATAGACAACGAGCTCGCTTTATCCAGTGGAGAATCTTTTGCTGTGATAGCAATAACTGTCGCACCGTTTTCACGCGCTAAGTTTGCAATCTCAACTTGGCTTTTAGTGCGGCCAGTATGAGAGATAAGAACAATAACGTCGTTATCACTGCAGTTAATGCAGCTCATTCGTTGCATCACGATGTCTTCGAAACATGTGATTGGGATATTAAAACGAATAAACTTGTTTTGAGCATCTTTGGCGACAGCAGAAGAGGCACCCAGTCCGAAGAACGAAATGCGTTTTGCTTGAGTCAGCAAGTCAACAGCACGGTTTACTTGCATCGCGTCTAGACTGTTTTTAGCAACGTCTAGACAAGCCATAGTTGATTCGAAAATCTTATGCGTATAAGCATCTGGACCATCATCTTCTTCAACATTACGGTTCACGTAAGGTGTACCGTTTGCCAAGCTTTGAGCTAGGTGAAGTTTGAAGTCAGGGAAGCCCTTTGTGTCTAATCGACGACAGAAGCGGTTAACTGTAGGCTCACTCACGTCAGCCATTTTAGCTAAGGTAGCAATGCTAGAATGAATTGCAGTTTGAGGGGAAGCCATAATTACTTCGGCTACCTTGCGCTCAGACTTGCTGAAATTTTCCAGGTTTTTTTGTATTTTTTCTAATGTATTCATAGTGTTCACAAGGGTATAGAGAACAACTTGCTAGTTAATATCTTTTACCAGGGGGTATGGCTGAAGCAAATATCAGTAAACACAAAGCCAAATGTATATTTGGTATCGTAAATACTGCTGCGTCAAATAGATATCAAGCTAACTAGCACCATAGAGTCAGTATAAACCCAACATACTATTTACTAATACAAAAACAGGGCATGAATGCTTAAGAATATGACAAACCTCAACAAAATTTTAGAAAACTACAGAATTGGAAGAGAGTTTGAGCAAAAAGAATGCAAAATGAGTATGAACTGACAGCTTAGTTACATCAAAAAGAAAGAAATTTTCAGTTTTGATGCAACTAAAATTGAATGACTATGCGTTGATTTGCGTAACCAGTTTGTTGATTTTGCCCATCAAGTTTGGTGCTAGTTTAGAGATCTCACGCTGTTCTTCAAGCACTGACGAAAGAATATCATTGCCTGTTAGTGGGTTTGCTAATACCACGCGGAAAACGATGATTGGCTGATGTACCCATGCTTCAGGGTTTAAGCGTGTACGTGACACGAAAGACTTACCTGTTTCACGCTGCTTCTTCTGGATAAACTTAGTCAGCTCATTGAGCAACTCATTCAGTTCGATACGATGTTCAGGCTCAGCTTTAAGCAGTGCAGCTTTGACTGATTCAGGTACGTAGCGATAAGTCAGTAGGCAAAGCTCAGGTTCTGAAACCAGTTCGAAGTCGCTCTGATCTTTAATTAGGTCGGCAAAGTAGCGTGCTTTGTTAATGCTTTGGTCTATCAGCAGTTCATAACCTGGGCGGCTAATGATGTGCATTGCGGCGTAAACCAGCATTGCCATGCCTGAACGAGAACCTTCTAACGTATGGCTGCCTAAATCTTTTGAGCCCTTACGAAGAATGTATTGAGCATGATGTTCAATCGCAGTCATCGCATCTGGCTTCTTAAACAGAACCATGCCCGCACCCATAGGGATATAAAGCTGTTTATGCGCATCAATCGTGACTGAATCCGCGAGTTCAATACCATCAAGCAGATGACGATGATTGTTAGACATTAGAGTCGCACCGCCCCAAGCAGCATCAACGTGGAAATGACAATCGGATTCGGCACACACCTCAGCAATGTCTCTTAGCGGGTCGATATTACCGGTTTCGGTTGTACCAGCCACACCAATGACGGCGAAAGGTTTGATCTTGTTCTGCTTGAGTTGCTCAATCTTGAGTCTTAGATCATCAGTACAAATACGGTTGTCGTTATCTGTTTTAACAGACACTAGACCTTCTTGACCAATACCAAGGACATCCGCGGCTTTTTTCAGAGAGTAGTGGCCACGTTCAGAGACTAAGATGGCAAGGCCTTCGTAGTCGTAGTGCTTCATGGCTTTAAACAGGCCTTCTTTTTCTACACCTTTGAACGAACCTTGCGCTTTTAGAGCGTTGTTACGTGCAACCCAGAGCGCTGTAATGTTCGCGATGGTACCGCCAGAACAAAACGCACCTAAAGAGTGGTTTGCGCTGTGCATCCAACGAGAATAAAACTGGTCACTATCTTGATAAATCAGGCGATGTAACATGCCCAGAACTTGACGTTCTAGGGGAGTGAAAGCTTTTGAGGTCTCGATTTTTACTAGATTCTGATTCAACGCAATCATGATTTTTGAAAGCGGCATCAGGAAGTACGGCAACGCAGAGGTCATATGGCCAATAAAACTTGGCGAAGACGTGTGAACCGAATGAGACACAAGAGAATCGAGGAGATGCTCAGTATGTTCAGAAACAAACTCAGGCTGCTCTGGGATATGAGCATTTGAAAAATCTTTCTCAATTTCACGTAGCGGCTTTTCTTCAGCCACAATATGTTCACGTAAGAATTGATTCAGGTTTCGTGAAAGTTTGTCTTCAATTTGAGTGAGTGTTGAATCTGGGCCTTCAGGTACCGTGAAGATACGTAGAAGACTGTCGAAGCTAACATCTGCTGTTTTTTGTTCCGTAACCATAGCAAGCGAGTTATTTTTCTAATATTGACGCGAGCGGGACAATCTAAACGAAAACGGGAACAATGTCCCGTCTTAATTATGAAATCCAACTTCTCAAAAAAGCATATTAAATGCGGGGTTATTTACACTTAATCGCTTCAAGTTTACTGATCGACTGGTTGTAACGCTGCAGCGCTGAGTCGATTTGCTTAGGGTGACTAAGCAGCTCTGCAAAGGCAGAACGTAGTTCGTAGTTTTGAGCGTGAGGCGTTGATTGGCGGTCATCGAATGTTGTTTTCGCGATTTTACCAAGCTCATCATCACGTGTTGATAGCGTTTTAATGTCGTGTTGCTCAAGTTGCAACCAACCTTCTACAGGTTGCTCTGTTGCCACTTTGCTTGAGTCGTTTACTAAGTAGTAGTGAACCGCAGCACGGTTAAGCTCAAAGTGGTGCTTACGACCTTCTAGGAACCACTCACTCACTTCTGTTAGCTCTGGATATTGCTCAGAGGTTAATGCAGCAAGGTCGGCATACCAATTCAAAGAAGCGTCGATGTACGCATCATATTTTTTTGCTTGGCACTGGTTTGTCTCAGACATTGAATCTGCTGCAAAAGAGAAAGTAGAAGTTGAAGCTAGCAGTAATGCGACGCAAAGGCGTTTCATAGTGGTTCCTTTTGTAAGTTTATTCTTTTTATAACTTTGTCGTTACAGGTTACCGTGATCGTTATTTGTTGAGCAATGACACTTAGTGTCTTTTTATTTCGGTAACTGTATCGGTGTCTTGGGCATTGGTATTCGAGTTGCATTCTAATCTAAAACAAACGCTATTCCTGCGATCTAGTTAGCAAGAGATACAAAGAACAACATCAATATCGGAACAAGCAAGCTGAGGATAAAGCCACTGACGATAGCGATAGGCACACATCTAACGCCGCCTGTTGTTTGAATGACCGGTAAGGTGAAGTCCATCGCAGTCGCACCAGCATAACCAATGGAAGTGCATGGGTAGCTGCGAATTAGCACTGGAATCAGTACCAAGGCAACTAACTCTCTTAACAGCTCAAGCATGAAAGAAGCGCCACCATAGACAGGACCAAAGGCGTCACCCATTAAGATACCAGCCAGAGAGTACCAACCAAATCCAGAAGACATTGCCAAGGCTTTGAACAGAGGGATATCTAGGATGTAAGCCGCGATTACACCACCTAACATTGAGGTGATGATAATGGTGATTGCGATAACCATACCGTGCTTGTTGAGTAAGATCTGACGAAGTGTGAGTCCGCTATTACGCAGCTGAATGCCGATAAAGAATAGAAGAACAAACAGAATCCATTCGCTTGCGGTATCAACCCAATCAAGGCCAATAGGCAGCACTAAGCCAGCGATTAGCCCTGAACCTACCACTAAGATGAGTTTTGCAGATTCCATCGCCATAGAAGAGAGGGGAAGCTTCTTCTTGCTACTGTCGGTTTTGAGTGGCAATAACTTATCAATAGCGGGCAGTGCCATTAGGTTACATAAGCTTAAGCAGACAAAGAAAGTGACGGTATATAGAAGGATTGTCTGCAGGTTACTGCCTAGGTTATCGAGGGCGGCTAAGCTTAGTCCCATTAACGCCAGAATCACGTAGATCAACCGCGATGTTGAGCGGTTGATAAATTCTAATGTCTGAGCGTTCGAAATTGCAAAAAGATACCCCACGACGAGTGGCGCAAATATAAAGATCATCCCTGTAAACATGCTTTCCCCATTGCATTTACTTCATATTACACTTACTTGTAATTTAACAGTGACTTAGAAGCCGCTAGTATTGATCACGTCGCTTAGCTTTGCATTAAAATCATGCTTGCTCAAGTTGCTTAATTTATAAAGCACCTCTGCACCTGTCACGTTAAGTTCAACTTCGTGATCATCGATGTTCTCATCCTTGTTTCTGAACATCAGCAGGTGGTTAGCGATTCGAGCGATATCTAAGTAAGAGACTTCACGCTGTTCGTGGTTATTGATGGTATTGCTGCACACATCAATAAAGTCGCTGTCGAAGCCCCAACGGTTAAGCACCAATTTACTGGTAGCAGAACATTGGCCTTGGAAGATTTGTAGAGCGATGTCGTGATCTAGGTAATTGCCATTTTCGAGGTAGAGGTGGTATTCGCTAACCAAACAGAACAAACCAATATCAGCCAGTAATCCAACAAGCAGCGATTTTTCATGCTCAAGGTAACGGTATTCAGTAGGGGAGAGCTCTTTGAAGCTGTTGGTAACAAGCACCATAGTAGCGCCCAGCTCTTTTGATACAGAAGCGCTCTGAACCAATACCTTATTACATTCTTTACTGAGGTTGACTGAGTGTTTGAGTTGCTCAATAGCCTGAGCCGTCACGATGTCACGTACTCTTAATATGCCAAGGCGCGACACCGCCGTCATAATATCAACACAAGTAATATTACGTCGGTTAAAGACGACAGAGTTAGCCACACGAATGACAATAGCAGCGAGGCCTGGGTCTTCGAGTAAGCACTCGGCAACGTCAGCAATCCCAGTTGATTCAAGGGTACAAAGCGATTGAATCTTCAGTACAACGTTAGGGATAGGAGGAAGTGTTATTTTTCCCGCTGAGATAGAATGTCCAACAAGTTGGGCAAACTCTGATTCTAGACCCTTTAAGAGAAGAGTCTTATTTTGAGGTAGCCAGAAAAACGATAAATGATTCATATAAAAAGTAAAAACAGGTCTGTCCTGCCATTTTACAAGCCACGATGCTGCGAGGCAATACTCACCCGTCTACATAACCTTTAATAATTTGAACCGGTGTATCACTAGGTGTCCAAATTCAAGCATGGTTTGATAGTTTACTGTGAAGTCAATCATGAAAAACCGGAATACTCAATTGATTGATGTGAACTAAGTCCAGACTTATTTTTCTTTTCGAAGTATGATTTATTTAAAGGTGAAAAACGAAACCATAATATTCACCTATAGAATAACAAAATAGATTTAAAATTTTCGCATAACAAGCTGCTTGTCTGGTGATCAACCTAATCGGGGTAATTTGATTAAGGATCAACGGATATGACCGAGACAGCATTTATTAATTACGTGAATCAATTTGGTGAGCATCAAAAACGTTCTATGTTCGGAGGTATTGGCCTCTTTCAAAATGACGCTATGTTCGCTTTATTGAGTGAAGGTTGTTTATTCATTAGAGGTGGAAAATCATTAGATAAAAAACTGACCGATCTTGATTGTGAAAAGTATCGTCATGTAAAGAAGCAGACAACAGCAACCGTAAACTATTACGACATTACGGATCTGTTTACCTGTGAACATCCTGAATTGGATAGTATTATTCGTACTTCAATCGATAATTCAATTCAGCAGCGTAGCTTCAAGAAGTCATCAGCTAGCCGTAGATTAAGAGATCTACCAAACATGCAGCTTACGTTAGAGCGCATGGTTAAAAAGGCGGGTGTGGATGATGTTTCAATGTTTATGCAGTTGGGCGCACCTGAAGTGTTTAATAAGGTTCGCGAAGCGTACGGAAACGATGTTGACCTAAAACTACTTTGGAAATTTGCGGGTGCAATTGATGGTATTCACTGGAAACTATTACAAGAGCCACGCAAACAGCAATTACTAAAGAGCTGCCACTAAAGAAGTTTACCTTATATGCTTAAGATTACTGTTAATAAATAAAAACCGAGGAATGTCCTCGGTTTTTTTGTTTCTGTCTTAGCCGGATTTCTTAAAAGACTAAGTATCAAAAGGCTAAGTGCTCATAGAGAGCTTATTTGCTAGGGCTTGAGCTTTAAGTATTAGTACTTGAAGCGAGCAGTGAACATAAGTTGGTCACCGTAGAAGTCGTTAATACGAGCTTCAGCACCTAAAGAGAAAAGCTCTGTAGAGTGGAAACGCGCGTAAACAGAACCTGTCCAATCATCGTTGTCATCGATAGAAACGTAACCACCTTTACCACCAACTTCTAGTTGTGGACCAAGCCATTGGCGAACACCAATGTTGATTTCCATACCGATATCAGTAGAGCTTGAGTTCTCAGGTTGAACGATACGAGCTAGCATTTCACCTGTTAGGTCTGCCCAGTTGTTTAATGGAGCGTGGAAACCAAGACCTACAGCTGAGTCGTAATCGCTTTCAAATTCTGAATCGATACGTGCTATAGCGTGAGCGTTCGGGTGAATGGACTTACTGAACGCACCACCAAATGTTAATGGGCTAGCACCGATACGTGCTTCAAAGTAATCATAGTTAAAGTTGCTCATTACCTGTGGTTGTTCATCAACAGCTAGTGCTTGACCAGAAGCCAATAGCATAGCGGTAGTAAGTAGAATTTTGCGCATAACGACCGTAAACCTATATTAGTGTTAATTCCTTTGGTTTGAGACAAATCGGCAAACCATAAACATTGAGACAGTTTAATCTAACTCACGGAAAAGTAATCCTTTAAAATGTAAAACCTTACTCATTTAGTTAAAAAACAAGCAAATTAAGGATCAGTATGTAACGGAGATCTCATGTTTAGGGCGAATGAGAAAAATAGACGAGCGAATTATCCAAAATTTGTATACATTCGGAAGGTTTTTATATCGGATGACGCTATTCTCAGTATCCATTAACCAATCAGTGCTATTCACCAAAACTGGTGCGTTTATCCGCCATTGAAGTCAGTATGCGCTCGGTATCTAAGATGGAAGTCCAGTTTAGCAATTGCTTGTCGTTGGCAATGACATAGTCAGTCAATTGTTGAGTAATCGTGTCTCTCAGTTGATCGCCTTGCCAAGGTTTTGAAATATAGAAATCAAGTGCAGCGTTGTTAATGGCCGTGACGGTATCTTCCAGCCCAGCTTGCCCTGTGAGCAGCAGCTTACGTGTTGGTTTCGTCGCGTCGTGTTGATTGAGTTCGATCAGAAAATCGATGCCGGTCTTTTCTGGCATGATGTGGTCGCACAAGATTAACGCGAGCTTAATACCATCTTGTCCCATTTCTTTGATTACTTGCTTGGCTTCATCGACCGACTCTGCACCTTCAACCAGAAAGTTCTCTTCAAATATCGCCAAGTCCTGAAGGACACTATTGAGAACTTCAGGTTCATCATCGACACATAAAATTAGGTACTTATTCATGAGGTGCTCCTTCTTGTTTGAATGGAAGCCACACTTGCATGTTTGTATGGCTGCCTACCTCTGACTCCACCAAAATAAACCCTTGATGAGCCGAAACGATTTGTTGAGAAATGGATAACCCAATCCCTAAACCAAAGTTGCCTTCTTTTTTAGTCGTGAAATTTGGGTTGAAAATGGTGTTGATGTCTTCTTTGGCAATGCCGTGGCCAGTATCGGAGATTTGCACCACAAGAAACGCGTCGTCGCCTTTTGTCTGTTGAGAAGTGGTGATGGTCACTTTTCCTCGTTCAGATAGGGCATCGAGCGCATTGGAGATAAGGTTGGTCCACACTTGTTGCAGCGAGAGCGACTGGCACAATAAAGGCGGTAAGTCGGTATCGTAATGCTTTTCGAGTTGGTGGTGTTTAAGCCTGTTTTCGAAGATCACTAAGGTATCTTCAAGCCCTTCGTGGATATCTGTGTAGTGGCGAACTTCTTCATCTTCTCTAGCATAGCTTTTTAAGCTTTTGACCATATCGGCAATACGCTTGCTGCACACTTGAATTGAGCGGATAGAGTTTCCAACATAATGGTAATGCTCTAAGTCATTGAGCAGCTCTTTGCCTGCGACAGGGGACGCCTTTAATGTGTTTAGAACCGTAGAGTCTTGGCTTAGGTTTAGTCTCACGGCTTTTTTTGCTAAAGCACGGTCATTAATCGTCGACGTAAGATGCTTTACGAGCTGTCTTTCTTGGGCTGTTGATAGTGGCTTAGCTAACTTTGAATGTGCCAGTACGTCAGTCCCTTTATTGGACTCTGGAACGGATAGGTTTGCCAATATTTGGTCGAGATGGTCTGACAGAGTTTCGATGCTTCTTAATATGGCAGCAATCGGGTTATTCAGCTCATGTGCGACTCCCGCGACAAGCTGCCCGAGCATCGCCATTTTCTCTTTTTCGATCAGTTGCTGATGTGCAGACTCTAGTGATTCTAATGTTTGTTGCAGTTTGATCTTATTGGTGATACTGCGTTGCAAACGTCGATTGAAATGACGGAGCAGTAGATTGGTAAATAACGGCAGTAGAGTATTGTTTGAATGCATCACCTGAGCAAAGCTATCTTTATCCAGCTTGATAACGCGTGTTTGCGTTAGGGTGACCGCGGTAGAAAACGAAGGTTCACCTGTCACAAATGACATCCCGCCAACAATGTTCCCTTTGGAGTGACGTACCACTTCCCGCTGTTGCCCGAGTTCATCTTTCTTATATAGAGCCGCTTCACCCTCAATGATCAGCCATAAAAAGCGATTGTCTTCGCCTTCCACAGTGAGCAGATGCTCGGGGGAGTAGTCACGAATGGCCTTGGTTTTATCATCTTTTGAAAACACATCTTGTAAGGCACTGACAACACGTTCTGCAAGGGCATTATCAGAAAGCTGGTGGTAGTCGTGAATGAAACCCGATTGGAAAGAGTGAATCTTTTGCTCAATGTGCGCTCTGAGTAAGCGCTGTTGATCCAATGCATCGCTGTAAGAGAGCAGGTTTTCTGAGTCGTATTGGATGACAAAAGAGGTTAGCTCTTTTTGCGCTGATTTGAATAGAACCTGATCTTGAACCGGCTTGGTTAGACAGTGGTTGAGCCTGCCTTCATTTACAGCGGTTAGAATGGATTGAATGTCTGACGAAGCGCTGACTAATATCGTTCTTGCGGTATTACTATGGGGCAGCTGTTCAAGTTCAATCAGAAATTGCACGCCATTAAATTCAGAATGATGATGAGTGATCACCAAGGCAACGGTTTGGTTGTGATCATGAATATCTTCTAATGCGTGATGTGCGTCTTCGATGTTCTCGGCAGTATAAATATCGAATACACAAGCCAACGGAGCCAGCTCCGAACGTATTCTTTCAATGCTAACCGGATTATTGTCCAAACAGATAACAGCGTATTGATTCACAGCTCAACCTTAATAGTAGCGACGTCTCTAGCCTAGCAAGAACCGCCGAATAAGGATGAGAGCTAGCCGTTAATTTATTGAGGCAATCGAAGTATCGAGCAATAGACTGATTTAACTCAATGTTTCTTGTTTGCTACTGATGGGGTAGACTAAAAAAAACAGACACGTGTAGAAAGAGAACTCATGGAACAGTTAAGAAAAATTGGTGCAATTGGCGGAGCAATCTCATTGGCACTATGTTGGCCTTTAGCGGTTGGCCAAATTGGACAAAATGCTATTACTGACGGTGTTGCAAAGCTTAACAATTCAAGCATTCAAGCTGAGATCGTGGAATACGATAGAGGTTACTTGTCTTCCAACGTAACCACTCGTTTAACTGTGACGGATGAAAACCTGAAAGAGCAACTTGCGATTGATGGGTTGCCGAGTGAGTTTGTCATAAATAGTGCGGTTAGCCATGGTTTGGTGAGTCTAAATGCACTGTCGACGTTTGAGAATACCGATATTCTGCCTTTAACTCTGACCACTAGTACTGAGCTAAACGGCAACACTGACTTTAACTTTGAGTTAAGCCAGTTCAATCACCAAGGTTCTGATGAGAATGGGACTTCGGTCTCGATCACTAAATCGAATCTTTCTGGCCATGCGACTGTTTTAGGCCAAGTTGATTACCAGCTTTCAATCCCTTCAGTTCAAATTGATTTTGAAACCGGTGAAGAGGTAACGCTGTCTAATCTGAAAGGTGTGGGTTCAGGCCAACAAGCGAAAGGCTACTGGTTAGGTACTCAGAATTTTACTATCGATAGCTTCTTGGTTTCAGATTCTGCAATGCAGCCTTTCATGACCATTGAAAATTCTAAGTACGATTTTGAATCACATCTAGATGAAGCAACTAAGCGTCTGCGCAGCAACCTCAAGCTGGATATCGCAAACATCGAGACCAGTGAAGGCCAGTTGAACAACCTAAACGTCGATTTTGAAATGTCGAAGTTGGATAGCGAGTCGTTTGAGAAAATCTTTGAGATTTACCAATCTAATCCTGTGATGACGCAAGAAGACGTTGCAGAGATCATTCCATTTATCGATATCCTGTTTGCTAAAGGTTTCGACCTTTCAATGAACAACATGTCGTTAGAGTTAGGTAAGGGACAGTTCGAATCTAAGTGGTTGGTGAGCGTGCCGGAAGGGACCGAAAACATCAGCAGCAACCCTTCGATGATCATGCCTGCATTAACGGGCAACGTTCACTCTAGCTTCTCAAATGAACTTGTTGAAGAGTATCCATTCATCCGTGAAGGTATCGATGAATTGCTTGTGATGGAAATGATCAAGGAAACAGACAGTGGTTATGAAATCAGCGCTGACTTAGAAAATGGAAACCTAGTGTTCGAAAATGGACAAGAAATTCCATTAATCGCTCTACTTATGCCGGTTTTTGTTCAATAAACAGAGCAGGCGTGAATACTGATAGGGTGATTTAGCAGGTTAAGCTTAAACATTTTATACGGTACAAAACAAAAGAGGTCTTAAGACCTCTTTTGTTGTTTTTATGTTGGGTAAAACATGGTATTACTTGCATAGTTATTATTTAGCAGGAGCAATCATCCCCATGGAACTTACATTAGATAACGTATTCAACTTCAGTGCTGGCCCAGCTGCACTGCCTAAACCGGTAATGAAACAAGCGCAAGCGGACTTTATTGATTGGAATGGTTTAGGGACTTCCGTGATGGAAATCAGCCATCGCAGCAAGGAATTTATTCAAGTTGCTGACGAGTCCGAACAGGACCTACGTGATCTTCTGAACATCCCAGACAACTACAAAGTTCTTTTCTGTCAGGGGGGCGCTCGTGCTCAATTCGCTGCTGTTCCTCTAAACCTTTTAGGTGATGCGACGAAAGCGACTTACATTGATGCGGGTTACTGGGCAGAAAGTGCAGTGACTGAAGCGAGCAAATATTGCGAAATCGATGTATTCAACGCGAAGACGTCAATTGATGGTAAAGCAGCGGTTGTTCCAGCTAAAGATTGGAAAATTGACCCGGAAGCTGCGTATGTACATTTCTGTCCGAATGAAACCATCGATGGTATTGAAATCAGCGAGCTTCCTCAAACGGATAAGCCAATCGTAGCGGATATGTCATCTAACATTCTGTCTCGTAAGATTGATGTGTCTCAGTACGGTGTTATCTACGCGGGCGCGCAAAAGAATATCGGCCCTGCGGGTATCTGCATTGCAATCGTACGTGATGATCTACTCGAACTCGCAAACGACGTGTTGCCGAGTATTCTGAACTACAAAGTACTTGCTGAAAAAGACTCAATGTTCAACACACCACCAACGTACGCTTGGTACCTATCAGGCCTTGTGTTCAAGTGGCTGAAAGCTCAAGGTGGCGTTGAAGCGATGGAGTTGGTGAACAAAGAGAAAGCAGCGCTGCTTTACGATGCAATCGATAGCTCAGCTTTCTACAAAAACGATGTTCACACTGCAAACCGTTCTAGAATGAACGTGCCGTTCCAACTGGCGAAACCTGAGTTAGATGGCAAGTTCCTAGAATTGGCTGATGCTGCAGGTCTGAAATCACTGAAAGGCCATAGAGCAGTAGGTGGAATGAGAGCTTCACTTTACAACGCAATGTCTCTGGAAGGCGTTCAAGCGCTGGTTAGCTTCATGAAAGATTTCGAAGAGAAATACGCTTAATCGATGATAGGGCTTTGACTGATAAATTGCTTATTTGATTTTTATTGTGTCGAATGCACCGAACGAGATAGATGCCGCTTTTGCGGCATTTTTTTGGTTCATCGCGGA
>NZ_JBFRKQ010000060.1:0-32136 GCF_041469505.1 Vibrio sp. 10N.286.49.E11 | reverse complement strand
GCGATGAACCACAAAAAAGCCGAATGCTAGAAGCAATTCGGCTTTAATATTATCCAACAATGTTATGTAGAACTGTCGCTATTAGTGCTCGCGCGTCGCTCGGAATTGAACTTCAGGGAAACGTTCAGAAGCTAAGTTCAAGTTCACCATAGTTGGTGCGATGTAAGACAGGTTGTCACCGCCATCTAGCGCTAGGTTAGATTGGTTCTTACGTTTGAATTCTTCAAGTTTCTTAGCGTCATCACATTCAACCCAACGAGCTGTTGCAACGTTAACACCTTCGTAGATAGCTTCTACGTTGTATTCCGCTTTCAAGCGCGCTACAACCACGTCGAACTGAAGGACACCAACCGCACCAACGATCAGGTCGTTGTTCTGCATAGGACGGAATACTTGTACTGCGCCCTCTTCTGAAAGCTGAACTAATCCTTTTAGAAGTTGCTTCTGCTTCAGTGGATCGCGTAGACGGATACGACGGAATAGCTCAGGTGCGAAGTTAGGAATACCAGCGAACTTAAGGCTCTCACCTTGAGTAAAGGTATCACCAATCTGGATAGTACCGTGGTTATGTAGACCGATAATATCACCCGCGTATGCTTTTTCAGCACGTGCACGGTCACCCGCCATAAAGGTTACCGCATCAGAGATACTTACACTCTTGCCTGTACGAACATGGTTCATCTTCATACCTTGGTTGTAAGTACCCGAAACGATACGCATGAATGCGATACGGTCACGGTGTTTAGGGTCCATGTTTGCTTGGATCTTAAATACGAAACCAGAGAACTTCTCTTCTGTCGCTTCAACATCACGCTCGTTCGCTTGACGCGTTTGAGGTGCTGGAGCCCATTTCGTTAGACCATCAAGCATGTGGTCAACACCAAAGTTACCCAATGCAGTACCGAAGTAAACCGGCGTTAGTTCACCCGCTAGGAATAATTCATGGTCAAACTCAGGACAAGCACCGATAACAAGCTCTAGCTCTTCACGTACGCTTTCCGCAAGATCAGCACCTACTGCTTCATCTAGCTCAGGGTTATCTAGACCTTTGATGATACGAACTTCTTGGATCTCGTGGCCGTGGCCAGATTCATACAAGATCGTTTCATCACGGTGAATGTGGTAAACACCTTTAAACTCTTTACCGCAACCAATTGGCCATGAGATTGGAGCACAAGCCATACCTAGCTCGCTTTCCACTTCATCAAGCACTTCCATCGGGTCACGAACATCACGGTCAAGTTTGTTCATAAACGTTACGATTGGAGTATCACGAAGACGTGTTACTTCCATCAGCTTACGAGTACGGTCTTCGACACCTTTAGCAGCATCGATAACCATCAAACAAGAATCAACCGCTGTTAGCGTACGGTACGTATCTTCCGAGAAATCTTCGTGTCCTGGAGTATCGAGTAGGTTTACTAGGCAATCATTGTATGGGAATTGCATTACCGACGTAGTTACCGAGATACCACGTTCTTTTTCCATCTCCATCCAGTCAGATTTAGCGTGCTGGTTAGAGCCACGGCCTTTTACGGTACCCGCTTTTTGAATCGCGTTTCCGAATAAAAGAACTTTTTCAGTAATCGTGGTTTTACCCGCATCCGGGTGAGAGATAATCGCAAACGTTCTACGTTTGCTCACTTCTTGTTGGAAAGACATAGTCGCCCTTTGCTGATCTAAAGCGTAAAAAGGGCAAGTAGATAATACTTGCCCTTGAATTCTGTGTGCGGATTATACAGAAAGCGTATCACTTTCTAAAGGGTCAGTTTACACCCTATTTTTTGGCTAATTTTGTGATTAGCTATCTAGTTAGCGAAAAGACGTAACATGACTAGCTAAAAGACATAAAAAGATAGCTCATAATGATGGCATCTTCGTTGCCTTGTTTAGTTGGATAGTAATTACGACGGCGATCAACTTCGTTGAAGCCTGCCTTTTCGTAAAGATTAAACGCGTTCACATTACTTTCGCGAACTTCTAGCCAAGCACTTTCCGCGTCAGCTTGCTCACACATATCAAGGAAATGTTCCGTTAACGCTTTTCCATACCCTTTGCCTTGCTGGCTTGGGTCTACCGCGATATTAAGCAATGTGACTTCGCCAACGATGTTTTGCGCGAAGAAATAGCCCACCACTTGTCCATCAACTTCAAGGACATGATGACAAGCGCCTCGGCTATCAAGATCTCGGATCATATTTTCAGACCAAGGGTGAGAATGCGCGGCCTGCTCGATCTTCCAAATGGCGTCTAGGTGTTGTTGTGAAGTCGGTAAAAATTGATTAGTCATAAGCACAAATTTGTTGCCATAAGTCGCGGCGGTGTTGGTTGTTACCGTTAATGTCAGACAGTAATGGCGATTGAAGTGTTTTAGCCTTCAGCTCTTGAGCCGACTCACAACCAGCAAACCATATCCACTCAACCGAACCTAAATCCACAGTAGACAAGTGTTGCGGTTGAAGGTGTAAAGCCTGAGATAAGTCGAGCTTGATACTTTTGAGTACTCGCTCAAACATCACGGCGAGATCTTCCTGAGGTTTTTCAGGCGAAACCAACAGTAACTTGCAATCGCTCGAGAGCGGAGTCAATTCAGATTCATAACCTGCTAAACGCTCTGGGTGACTTAGTTCCCATTGGCTAATGCCCATCTCATGTAGGTATTGCGCGTGTGTTTGTGACATATCTAGCGGTAGTAACCTTAAGTTTATTGGAGCCAAAGTTTATTGAAACCAGAAGTTTGTTAGAACTAGTTTTGTGAAAGCTGCCTCTATTGAAAGAGCGCTTATTAGAGCAGGGCTGATACTAACAAAAAATAAAGGAGCATCAAGCTCCTTTATTTAGACTAAATCAGTTTGTATCTTGTTGCGTGATAAATCAGCTTATAAGTCGTTGAACTCGGGGCTGTAAGCAATCTCACCAGCATGTCCAGCAAACGCACCGTTTACCAATTCAATCGCTTGGAAAGCACCTTCAGGCACATCCCAAACACAACTCAGGCCAAACTCGCTCGCAGCCTTGAAACCAAAGCGGCTGTAATAAGCAGGGTCACCCAACACAACGCAAGCTGGGTAACCAAAATCAACCAAAGTGGAAAACGCATCTTCAACTAGAGATTTGGCAATGCCTTGGTTGCGGAACTCTTCTTTCACAGCGAGAGGCGCAAGCCCTTGCCAGTTATGATCGTCGCCATCAAGAGTGATAGGGCTAAACATCAGGTGACCAACCACCTCGCCTTCATCAGAACAAGCCACCAGCGATAGCGTTAAATGGCTATTCTCACGCAAGCTCATAACCAAGTTAGCTTCTGCATCTGTTTCAAAAACAGATTTCAATAAACGATCAATGACAAGTATATCTGCCGGTGCTTCAGTTCGAATAAGCATTCATTACCTCACTTTGTGTATCTGGGGATTGTACTCCCTTCTGCACAAAATCAGCTAATTGATTTAACAAAGTTTTCATAGGAGTCGGCAATAAGTCCAAATCTACGCTATCCATCAAGTTTTTGACCTCTAAACCGAGCTCTGTATCACCTTCAATAGACAGTCGACGTTGGAAGAAAAGCGTATCTGGGTCTTCTTTACGTCCCGCAATCAACACAAGATCGTTAAGATTGCCGCTAAAGCTTACATCTTCAACCACGTCTTTATCAGCTACAACCAGTTGCTCATTTTTGTAGCTAATACACCAACTTAACCCCATGTCTTTTATTGAGACTTTCAGCCATTTGTCTTCTAAAAACTCAAAGTCACCGTCCTCTAAAGCTTCCTTGAATACATTCTTAAGCGCCTCCAATAAGGCTCTTTTTTGTACTGTTTTAGGCAATAACTGGACTGGAGATCGCAAAATTGATGCGGCATTTTGAACTAGTTGAGTGCGAATCTTGTTTATCACGTGACTTATCCGTAACTTTGTCAATAATATGGAATGCATCATAGATGATGTTGAGATCTCAGTTACTGTTATGTATCAAATTAACTTCTGTTTGATACTCGACCTTTAATATCCTGAAAATCACAGTTATAGTAACTCAGGTAATGAGAATTACAGCGGATCGCTGCACTCACAGGTAAATATCGATAGCCACACAAAAAGTAATAAATATTTATCGATAGTGAATATTCAAGCTCTTGGAGAATTGGTAGTACTTTGATGCCTCCCCAACAACTACAACATTGGTTTACCCAGCTAACTGCAAATAGTCCGTTCTTTTTTGCAGTACTTGATGCTCAACATAACTATTTTATGGTGAATGAGCGTTACTGCGATATTGCTGGTTTGAGTCAACCAGAGCTTGCAGGCATGAATGATCGCCAAACATTGGGCGAACAGTTCTACCAACATCTCAAGCCTTACTATGAGCGTGCATTCAGTGGCGAAACGATTGAGGCCGAAGTCACCCTCAACGAAACAGACCTCGATACCAGCCTTCATTTCAGCCTATCTCCGCTTACCAATGGCAACAAAACCGACTACATCGTCTTTCACGCCTTCGATACATCAGAAAACCAAGTACTTGTCCGTTCTTTAGAAGAATCCGAAGCCAAATTCCACAAACTATCTCAACTACTCCCTGACGGATTACTGCTCGTTGAAAGTGACTATATCTTGTCATCCAACCCAGCGGCAGCGCGCCTGCTTGGCTTTAACTCAACCACAGAGTTAATTGGCGAACAGCTGGGACGCCTATTTATCGATGAACAAACCAAAACAGTCTTCAATAATAACCTCAGCTCTATTATTTCTGAGTCTGGTTTGGTTTGCTTAACGGGTGCGCGATGCGGCTTTGAACGTAAGGTCCAGCTCAACATCGACTCCACCACCGTTCTTGGAAGCAACACTCAGCTGGTGCTTATTCAAGACGCACAAGAAACCGCAAAACAATACACACCAGCAAACAGTGAAGATGCCTACATAGATGCACTGACCAAACTCTACAATCGAGTTGGGTTTACTAAGCGTCTTGAGCAGTTCATTCACAACGATACGCCGGTGGTGATGCTCTACTTAGACATTGATAACTTTAAAAATATCAATGACTCACTTGGTCATCACATCGGTGACAAGGTGATTAAAGAGGTCGCTTCGCGTCTTAAACGCTTACTGCCTCGTAAGGCCGTGATTGGACATTTAGGCGGGGATGAGTTTGGTATTATCCTGCCAGAACCTGAACATCAGCGAACACCTGAAATGCTCGCTGAAAAGATCATATCTCTGATCAATCAACCCTTCGATCTTCACCACTTTAGCAAGCGCTTAGCCTGCTCAATTGGTAGCGTGAGTTTTCCTCAAGATGGTACTGATGCTCGTATCTTGCTGCAAAATGCAGACACAGCAATGTATGAAGCCAAAGATCGTGGGCGCAACCGTCTGATCAAGTTCAACGAACAGATGAACAAAGAAGCGCGCATGCGACTGTGGCTTGAGATAGAGCTACAAAAAGCGCTGCAACAGAATGGACTTGAGGTTTGGTATCAACCAAAAGTGAATGCCCGTGATTTCACCATCAACGGCGCTGAAGCTCTGGTACGTTGGAAGCATCCTGTCGAAGGTTATATCAGTCCTGCTGCGTTCATTCCTGTAGCGGAGCGAGCTGGTCTTATCGAACAACTTGGCCGAGTGGTAATGCGCGAAGTGTTTGCTACGGTTAAACGCTGGAAGATGCAAGGTATCCTTCCAGGTCGAGTGGCTATCAACCTTTCACCAGAACAGTTTGGTAACCCGAAACTGATTGATTACATGGAAAAGCTACTGCGTTCGACCGAGCTTGATCCAAGTGCGATTACGTTCGAGCTAACGGAAAGTGCGGTGATGAGTGATAGTGAACACACACTCCAAATGCTTAACGCCATCAAGAAACTTGGCTTTGCTCTCTCCATTGATGATTTTGGTACAGGTTACTCTTCACTGTCTTACCTTGCTCGCTTCCCAATTGATGAGCTTAAGATAGACCGTGCTTTCATCTCTGATATCGATACCCTACCAAAGCAAATCACCGTAATTGAAAACATCATCAACCTAGGTAAATCTCTCGATTTGACCGTGGTTGCTGAAGGTGTCGAAACCAGTGAGCAAGCGACTCTATTATCGAACCTCAACTGTAGTTCGATTCAAGGCTTCCACTTCTACCGTCCGCAACCAAAACAAGATGTCGAAGAGTTGTTTGCCCAAAACCGCCGTCATAAGAACTAATCAAGTACCTCATATTTAAACCAAGCCAACATGTAAAACGGTCACTCGTCAGTACCTCAAACGGAGTAAAAGCAGATTTATCCATCTAAACCTGCCTTACATCAATTCCGTCATTCACAATTCTTCATAAAATGCTCGCTTCAACTTAATTCTACTGGTAGTGAGCAAATGGAACTCTTATGCCCAGCGGGTAACTTACCTGCTTTGAAAACCGCTATTGATTGTGGTGCGGATGCTGTCTATATCGGATTCAAAGACGATACCAATGCCCGACACTTTGCAGGCCTAAACTTTGCGGGTAAAAAGCTCGATCGTGCTGTGCAGTATGTGCATGACCACAACAAGAAAATTCATGTTGCCCTAAATACGTTTGCTCACCCAAATGGCTTCGACCGTTGGACTAATGCCGTAGACAACGCCGCTGCTCTGGGTGTTGATGCGCTGATCATCGCAGACATCGCGGTGCTTGAGTACGCAGCAAATAAGTATCCAGATCTAGAACTGCACCTATCAGTGCAAGCATCTGCGACCAATGCGGCGGCTATCGACTTCTACCATAAAAACTTCAACGTTAAGCGTGTCGTACTACCGCGTGTGTTGTCGATTCATCAGGTCAAACAGCTTTCTCGTAACATCACTTCTGACGTTGACCTTGAAGTATTCGCTTTTGGTAGCTTGTGCATCATGGCAGAAGGCCGTTGCTACCTCTCTTCATACATGACAGGCGAATCACCAAATACCGTTGGTGCTTGTTCTCCCGCAAAATACGTTCGCTGGCAAGAAACAGAAACTGGCCTCGAATCTCGCTTGAACGAAATCCTTATCGATAAATATGAAGCAGGTGAAAACGCAGGTTACCCAACGCTGTGTAAAGGCCGCTTTGAAGCAGATATCGATGGTGAACGTAAGCGCTATCACGCACTTGAAGAGCCAACCAGCCTCAACACGCTATCCATGTTGCCTGAGCTTTTCGCGGCGAACGTTGCCTCAGTGAAGATTGAAGGTCGCCAACGCAGCCCGGCTTATGTTGAACAAGTCACTCGTACGTGGCGTGCAGCTATCGATCGCTACTTAGCGAACCCAGAACAATACCAAGTGGAACAAGCTTGGAATGCGACACTGGCGAATGTATCGGAAGGTACACAAACCACGCTTGGCGCTTATCATCGTAAATGGCAATAGAGCCAAATGGAGAACTCAATGAAATACGCATTAGGCCCTCTACTTTATTTTTGGCCAAAACAAGACGTTGAAAGCTTCTATGAGCAAGCGAAATCAAGCTCTGCCGATATCATCTACCTAGGTGAAGCGGTGTGTTCAAAGCGTCGTGAGATGAAAGCGAAACACTGGATGGACATTGCTAAAGAGCTGTCGGCTTCAGGTAAGCAAGTCGTACTTTCCACCATGGCATTGCTAGAAGCACCAAGCGAAGTCAACATCATGAAGAAGTACATCGATAACGGTGACTTTGCGATCGAAGCCAATGATGTGTCTGCAATTCAACTGGCCAGCGAAAGCAAAGTACCTTTCGTGGTTGGCCCGGCAGTAAACACCTACAACGCACGCACCCTGAACCTATTCTTGAAACAAGGCATGACGCGTTGGTGTATGCCGGTTGAGCTTTCTCGCGAATGGCTAAGCAACGTAATGACCCAGTGCGAAGAGCTAAATATTCGTAACAAGTTCGAAGTTGAAGTGTTTAGCCACGGCTACCTGCCGCTTGCTTACTCAGCACGCTGCTTTACCGCTCGCGCTGAAAACAAAGCTAAAGACGATTGCGAAACCTGCTGTATCAAGTACCCAACAGGGCTACAAGTAGAAAGCCAAGAAGGCCAATCAGTCTTCAACCTTAACGGTATTCAGACGCAATCAGGCTACTGCTACAACCTAGTCAACGATTTGCCAAATATGCACGACTTGGTTGATGTGGTTCGTTTAAGCCCACTCGGCATCGATACCTTCTCTGAAATCAATAACTTCAGAGCGAACGAGCAAGGTCAAAAACCGATGAAGATTGAAAGCCGCCAATGTAATGGTTACTGGCATCAGCTTGCAGGTTTAGACGTTAAGAACATCTAGTTCCTCGCATTGGACTAACCAGCAACAGATACAAAAAAGGTCTAGCGTTCGCTAGACCTTTTTAATGCGACTTAAGAAACACGGCCTATGCCGTCGCTGTTTCCATCGGTGAGGCATCGAGCTTCTTTAAGTCTTTGTAGAGCATTACCATCACCACCACACTTAGTGCGATGTTAGACAGTGGGTACGCAATCCAGATCCCCGGCACACCATACAACTTAGGCATAATGTACAAGAACGGTAGTTGGATAAGCATATTACCTATAGTCACAAACATCGCCTTGCTGCCCTTGTTCACCGCTTGATAGTAAGCAGCTGCGACTACCAAGAAGCCATCCAGCGCCAGTGCAAACATGTGAAGGCGAATACCCAACACGGTGTACTCAACCAACTGAGGTTCGTCTGAGTTAAATACTGATACAAACTCACGTGGGAACGCATTGAGAAGCAGCACGAACGCCACACCAATCAATACCGAACTCATCATCGCAATCTTAAGTAGCTTGCGGATGTTTGCTTGGTTACGCGCACCATGGTTGTAGCTCACCAATGGTTGCATGCCGTTGGCGATACCTTCAGCCGTGAGATAATAAACCGTCACGATGTAGCCCAAAATCGCGTAAGCACCGATCATCAACTGGTCGCCATATTGAGAGAACAACGCATTGTGCAACGCCACCATCATCGAACCATAAGCGTACATAAAGAAGCTTGATGTACCAATGGCGAAGATTTGTGGAATCACATCCAGCTTCAATCTCAACTCATTCCAACGTAAACGTAGGTTTGCTCGACGCGAGAAGAAGTAAGCCAAGCCGAGAGCCGTTACTACAAACTGGGCAATCGCTGTTGCTAATGCTGCACCCATCAACTCCCAGCCATAGAGAGCGATAAACAGGTAATCGAGCACGATATTAATCACCGCACCAACGATCATCAGTATCGTCGCTAAGTTCGGACTGTCATCGTTACGCAGTAGAAACGGCATCGCGATCGAACCTAGCGTGAAGACACTAGCACCAATCAGAATGTGTAAGTACTGCAGACCAAGTTCATACACTCGCCCTTCAGCGCCCTGCCAAAGCAAGAAGTTATCAGCAAACAAGAACAGCAATGCAGAGACAATAGGCGTTATCGCTAACAACAAGGTTAAGCCCGTTGCTAAGATCTGCTTAGCGCCTTGAGTATCTTTTTCACCTTGGCGAATCGAGACAAGCGCACCTGTGCCCACACCCACCAACATACCAATACCAAGAATCGAACCAATCACAGGCCACGCAACATTGATACCTGCAAGTCCATCAGCCCCCACATAGCGGCCAATGAAGATGCCATCCACCACTTGGTACAGGCCATTAACCAACATGGCCGCCACGGTAGGGATTGTGTATCGCCAAAATTGACGACTAATTGAGTTACTCATTTCTTACTCTACTTTCATTTGTGAGTCGCATATCAACAAGATATGACTCGAAAAATTAGTTAACAAGGCTAACTAAATATCTAAATTATTTACTTTAAAGCTTTATTTAATAATAGGTTTAACTGCTGAGATTCTTGCTCAGACAAACGGCTTTCCAGCATCTGTGCCATGACCTGATAGATCTTACTTTCTTCTTCCAAGCCGACTTCCGCTTTGCTGGTCAGTACGACCAACTTAGACCTCGCATCTTCGAGCGAAGCTTTACGCTCAACGAGACCTTTTCTCTCTAACCTTTGAACCATAGTAGTTGCTGAAGGCTTGGTTACTTGCATTTCAATCGCCAGATCTGTCAATCGGATCGGTTCAGGAGAGGCTTGAATGACCTTCAAATAGTCATATTCATTGAAGCTCAATTGGCAAATAGGATCTTCATTTACCTGAGTGCGCCATATCTTAGAGGCGAAGCGCTCAATCTTTTCTAAATTCTGGTTCAGCATACTCACCTAATCAAAGAATAGCATTTAGTTAGCAAGGCTAACTATTTTAGTGTTGTTTAAATAAAAAGCAATCAAAACGAGATGAAGATCATAAAAAAGGAGCATAAAAAAACCGCTGACAGACAGCGGCTTTTCGGAATCAAAATGTGTTGCTTACTTAGCGTTAGCTTCTTCTTCGGCCTCAGCTAACTTAACTTGTGCTAAGTGCTCAGCTTTAAGCGTGGTGAAGATACGGCTTAACTCTAAGAAAGAGTAACGGTGTTCTACGTATTCATACACGTTAAAAGAAACCCCTAACTTGTACAAAGAGATAGCATTCGCGTAATCACCATTCATATGGTAACGCTTAGCAAGGTAGAAGTACGTCTCTGTTAGACGCTGCGCAAGTAACGTGTTGTCACGAGTACCGGTTAAGATTGCCTTGAAAGCCTGCTCTTCAGTAATGTCATCAAGCATAATCGCGACTAATACCCAACCCCACTGCTCATCACGGCTCTCGTAACGTTTTTGCAAATCAAGCTTAGCCTGCTCTGGCGTCAGCTCATGCTGAATGATGTACAACCACAGAGCGCGAAACGGATCGCTAGGATCGTCGGCATAGTGCTTCATCATCTCTTCATTGGCTAAGTCGTAACGCTCGCCATAGTAAAGCGCGATAGAGCGGTTCCTTTCTGCGTAAGAGTTTGCAGGATCAAGCTCTAACGTAGAATCAAAAGATTCATAAGCCGCATCAAACTCCCCTACCTGCGTAAAGTAAACACCCAAAAGATTGAAGATATCAGGTTGAGCAGGGTTCAATGAAAGAGATTGGTTGAAGTCGAGACGCGCGAGATCACGCAGGCCAACACTGTCGTAGTAGTTACCACGTTCAAACAGCATCTTAGCTCGAACTTCATCGTTCAAATCTGGGCGCTGTAATAACTGACTAAGACGTGCAATTTGAACTTCTTGCTGAACGCTTGGTTGCAGTGGCACAGCCATCGGTGGATAAACCCAACTTGAGGTGTTATCTGATGTTGTCGCACAACCTGTTAGTACAAGCAGTAAACACATACTCGCGGTTTGAAACCATTTCACAAATAATTACTCCTGTTATGACCGCAATAAAAAAGGGGAGCGATATGCTCCCCTTTATAACATGCTTTGTTGACGATAGGTTAGAAATCACTAAAAAGCGATATCACCATCGACACACTGAGAATTACTCAGCAGCAGGTGCTTCGCCTTCAGCTGGCGTTTCAACTGCTTCTTTCATGCTTAGACGTACACGGCCTTGACGGTCAATTTCAAGAACCTTAACAGGAACTTCTTGACCTTCAGTTAGGTAGTCAGACACTTTCTCAACGCGCTTGTCAGCGATTTGAGAGATGTGTACTAGACCATCTTTACCTGGAAGGATAGTAACGAATGCACCGAAGTCAGCTAGACGAGCAACTTTACCTTGGTAAATGCGGCCAACTTCAACTTCAGCTGTGATCTCTTCGATACGACGGATAGCTTCTTTAGCAGCTGCGCCTTCAGTAGCAGCAATCTTGATTGTGCCATCGTCTTCGATTTCGATTGTAGTACCAGTTTCTTCACAAAGAGCACGGATAACTGCGCCGCCTTTACCGATAACATCTTTGATCTTATCAGAGCTGATTTTCATTGTGTGGATACGTGGAGCGAATTCAGAGATATCTTCACGAGCACCAGAGATAGCTTCATCCATTACAGAAAGGATGTGCTTACGTGCACCTTGCGCTTGGTTAAGTGCAATTTGCATGATCTCTTTAGTGATACCTTCGATCTTGATGTCCATTTGAAGTGCAGTGATACCAGCGTTAGTACCTGCTACTTTAAAGTCCATGTCACCTAGGTGATCTTCGTCGCCAAGGATGTCAGAAAGAACAACGAAATCGTCGCCTTCTTTAACAAGACCCATTGCGATACCCGCAACAGAAGCTTTGATTGGAACACCAGCATCCATAAGAGCTAGAGATGTACCACATACAGAAGCCATTGAAGAAGAACCGTTAGATTCTGTGATTTCCGATACAACACGAACTGTGTATGGGAATTCTTCAACAGAAGGCATTACTGCTTGGATACCACGTTTAGCAAGCTTACCGTGACCAATTTCACGACGCTTAGGAGAACCAACGAAACCAGTTTCACCTACACAGTATGGAGGGAAGTTGTAGTGTAGAAGGAAGTTGTCTTTCTTCTCACCCATCAGGCTGTCGATGATTTGAGCATCACGTTGTGTGCCAAGCGTTGCAGTAACAAGTGCTTGAGTTTCACCACGAGTGAATAGAGAAGAACCGTGTGTACGTGGAAGAACACCAGTACGTACGTCTAGCGCACGAACCATGTCTTTTTCACGGCCATCGATACGTGGGTTGCCAGCGATGATGCGGCTACGTACTACGTTTTTCTCTAGAGAACCAAGCATGCCGCGGATTTCGCGCTCATCTAGGTTTTCGTCTTGTGCAATTAGAGCTTCAACAACGTCGTTCTTGATTACGCCAACTTGCTCGTAACGAGCCATTTTCTCAGTGATCTGGTACGCGTCAGATAGACGAGTTTCAGCAAGTTCAGCAACTTGAGCTTTAAGCTCAGTGTTAACTGCTGGTGCTTCCCAGTTCCAAGATGGAGTTGCAACTTCAGCAGCAAACTCGTTGATTGCTTTGATTACAACTTGTTGTTGGTCGTGACCGTAAACAACAGCTGAAAGCATTTCTTCTTCAGATAGGTTATCTGCTTCAGATTCAACCATAAGTACTGCGCCTTCTGTACCAGACACAACTAGGTCTAGTTTAGAGTTTTCAAGCTCAGTATTTGATGGGTTAAGAACAAGTTCGCCGTCGATGTGACCAACACGTGCAGCACCGATAGGACCATTGAATGGAGCACCAGAGATAGCAAGCGCAGCAGATGTTGCGATCATAGTGATCATGTCTGGGTTTACGTCAGGGTTGATAGAAACAACCGTAGCGATAACTTGAACTTCGTTTTTAAACGCACTTGGGAAAAGTGGACGAATTGGACGGTCAATCAGACGAGCTGTTAGTGTTTCGCCTTCAGATGGACGACCTTCACGCTTGAAGAAACCACCAGGGATTTTACCCGCAGCGTATGTACGCTCTTGGTAGTTTACTGTTAGTGGGAAGAAGTCTTGACCTGCAACTGCTTCTTTCTTAGCAACAACAGAAACGAATACTGAAGTATCGTCCATAGTCGCCATTACAGCAGCAGTAGCTTGACGTGCAATTACGCCCGTTTCTAGAGTAACGGTGTGGTTACCGTACTGGAACGATTTTACAACTGGTTTTTCAAACATTGTATATCCTTAGCTCTAAAGTCAGACTTTAGATTAAGTGAATAATGACTCAAGACATTACCAATCGCGACTAGTGAAAAGGGACTTAGGATGGTGACTCTTTGTATGTGTTCATACGCCGAATTAAGACCAAATCCGCCTTTGAATAGTCGCGACCTATTGGCCGACATCTGTGACTGTAATCTCTTGAGAGGTTGATTGCCAAACGCTGAAAACGCTATAGGCGGGCGTAGTATAAACTATTTTTATTAGGAGATATATTTCCTATCAGAAAAAGCCAGATGATATTCTGAGCATCCAGCCTAGCATTTTCTTACAGGCACAAAAAAAGGAGCATAAATGCTCCTTTTCTTCAAACTGTCTTTGCAGACATCGCTATTAGCGACGTAGGCCTAGACGCTTGATTAGGTCTTGGTAACGAGCAAGGTTTTTGCCTTTCAAGTAATCAAGAAGCTTACGACGGCTAGAAACCATACGTAGTAGACCACGACGGCTGTGGTGATCGTGTTTGTGCGCTTTGAAGTGACCTTGTAGGTGGTTGATAGAAGCAGTAAGTAGTGCTACTTGTACTTCTGGTGAACCTGTGTCGCCTTCAGATTGTGCGTATTCTGCAACGATTGCTGCTTTAGTTTCTGCATTCAGAGACATAATTCTCTCCTGATAAGAGTAAGTTTATATTTGTAGCAGCCAATCTCTGATTCAGCCGCTACGCGAGCCGAGGATTATAGGGAAGTTTGTCAGTTGGTGCAATAACAATCGAACCCATTAAAAACGAAAAAAGCGAACCACCTAAATTAGGCGTTCGCTTTCTATCTTATTTGCTCGCTTTTCACGACTCAGCGCTAAGATCCGATGTAAGCGCTACGCTTGTGGCTCTTCATCTCTGAAAACAACCAAACGCTTCGGTGCAACTCGGCCATCTTCAGCAATCTGAGCTACGCCGACAAACAGCTTCTCTTCGCCACTTGTCATACGAACCGTGCCTTCAGTTGGCGCACCAGCGACCTGAACTGGCATACCGTGCTGAACTAGGTCAGTCAGTTCCGCGTTCAGGTTTACTTCTGGTAAGTCTTCAACGGCAGTGTCCATTGGCATCAGCAGTGGATCAAGCAGCTCTTTCGGTGCAATTTCTTGCGCCTGTGCTTGCTCTAGGATCTCGTTTAACTGCTCCAAAGTCACCATACGCTCGTATGGGTACTTTGCGACACCTGTACGACGAAGCATGGTCACGTGAGCACCACAACCTAGCATTTCACCAAGGTCGTCGGTAATTGTGCGGATGTATGTGCCTTTCGAACAATGCACTTCCATTTCAACTTCATCACCTTCAAAGCGAAGCAGTTCAATAGAGTACACAGTGATCTTACGAGACTCACGAGGAACCTCGATACCTGCACGTGCGTATTCGTACAAAGGCTTACCTTGATACTTCAATGCCGAAAACATTGATGGTATCTGATCGGTTTCACCCTTGAAGCTCGCAATGCAACGTTCAAGCTGTTCTTGAGTCACGTTAACATCACGTGTCTCTACCACTTCACCATCAGAGTCAGAGGTATTGGTACGCTCACCAAGCTTAGCGATAACAACGTAGCGCTTATCAGAATCTAGAAGAAACTGAGAGAACTTCGTTGCTTCGCCAAGACAAATTGGCAGCATGCCAGTCGCAAGAGGATCCAGAGCACCGGTGTGCCCTGCCTTCTCTGCAAAGTAAATACGCTTTACTTTTTGCAGTGCATCATTAGACGAAATGCCAGTCGGCTTATCTAATAGAATTACCCCGTTGATAGGGCGACCTTTACGACGGCGAGCCATTACTCTTCGCCCTTAGACTGAGCTTCGTCAGTGCGGCCAGCTTCTTCTTGCTTACGCTTATCATCGTTCAGAACTTCACTTACTAGGTTAGACATACGCATGCCTTCTACTAGTGTGTTGTCGTAAGTAAAACGAACTTCAGGCGTTAGACGGTGGCGAATACGCTTACCAAGAGCCATACGAACTGGCACTTCATGCTCTTTAAGAGCTTTAAGGCATGATTCAGGAGTTTGCTCACCAACACACAGGAAAGTCACGAACACTTTTGCGTAAGCAAGGTCACGAGACACTTCTACGTCTGAGATAGTTACCATACCAATACGTGAGTCACGAACTTCACGTTGTAGGATAAGCGCAAGCTCTTTTTGAAGCTGCTGAGACACACGTTGTGTGCGGCTAAATTCTTTTGACATTTTCTTTTCTCACTTAGAAAGATGGGGGGCTTGGTAATAACCAGCCCCCCATGGTGTATTCAACAACCGATTACTTATTACCTTTACTAGTAATGTTAGTAACCTTAGTCAATATGTCGAGTCGTACAGACTGATTAGTCTAGAGTACGTTTAACCTCAACGATTTCGAATACTTCGATCTGGTCACCAACGCGAACGTCGTTGTAGTTCTTAACGCCGACACCACACTCGTAACCGTTCTTAACTTCTTGAACGTCATCTTTAAAGCGACGAAGTGACTCTAGTTCACCTTCGTAGATAACAACGTTTTCACGAAGTACACGGATTGGGTTGCTACGCTTAATCGTACCTTCAGTCACGATACAACCAGCGATTGCACCAAGTTTAGGCGACTTAAATACGTCACGAACTTGTGCAAGACCAATGATCTCTTGACGGAATTCAGGAGCAAGCATACCGCCCATCGCCTGTTTAACTTCGTCAATTAGTTGGTAAATGATTGAGTAGTAACGTAGATCTAGGTTTTCGTTCTGAACCGTGTTACGCGCAGTTGCGTCAGCACGAACGTTGAAACCAAGGATGATAGCGTTAGAAGCTGCAGCAAGCGTTGCATCAGTTTCAGTAATACCACCAACACCAGAACCTACGATGTTCACTTTCACTTCGTCAGTTGACAGTTTCAGTAGAGAGTCAGCAATCGCTTCTACAGAACCTTGAACGTCAGCTTTAAGTACCACGTTAAGCTCAGCAACTTCGCCAGCCGTCATGTTCGCGAACATGTTCTCTAGTTTCGCTTTTTGTTGGCGAGCTAGTTTAACATCACGGAATTTACCTTGACGGTAGTTCGCAACTTCACGTGCTTTACGCTCATCACGTACAACAGTCGCTTCATCGCCTGACGAAGGAACACCAGAAAGACCTAGAATTTCTACAGGAATAGATGGACCTGCAGTTTCGATGTCTTTACCGTTTTCATCACGCATTGCACGAACACGGCCGTACTCTTGACCACAAAGAACGATATCGCCTTTGTTTAGAGTACCAGACTGTACTAGTACTGTTGCAACTGGACCACGACCTTTATCAAGACGAGATTCAACAACAACACCAGACGCCATGCCTTCTTTAACCGCTGTAAGTTCAAGAACTTCAGACTGAAGAAGGATTGCTTCTAGAAGACCATCGATGTTTGTACCCTGTTTAGCAGAGATGTGAACGAAGATGTTCTCACCACCCCATTCTTCAGGGATAACGTCGTATTGAGCTAGCTCATTCTTAACGTTGTCTGGGTTTGCACCCTCTTTATCGATCTTGTTCACAGCAACAATCAGAGGAACGCCTGCCGCTTTCGCGTGCTGGATTGCTTCGATTGTTTGTGGCATTACGCCATCGTCTGCTGCAACTACAAGTACAACGATATCTGTCGCTTGAGCACCACGAGCACGCATAGCTGTAAACGCCGCGTGTCCAGGAGTATCAAGGAAAGTGATCATACCGTTGTCAGTATCTACGTGGTAAGCACCAATGTGCTGCGTGATACCGCCAGCTTCGCCAGAAGCAACGTGTGCTTTACGAATGTAATCAAGTGTTGAAGTTTTACCGTGGTCAACGTGACCCATGATAGTAACAACAGGAGCACGACCTTCAGCGATAGCATCGCTATCACGGTCAGCTAGTACTGCTTCTTCAAGTTCGTTTTCTTTACGTAGGATTACCTTGTGACCCATTTCTTCAGCAACAAGTTGTGCTGTTTCTTGGTCGATCACTTGGTTGATAGTCGCCATAGCGCCCATCTTCATCATTACTTTGATAACTTCAGTTGCTTTAACTGACATTTTGCTAGCCAGTTCAGAAACAACGATAGTTTCGCCGATAGCAACGTCAGATTTAGCAACAGTTGCTGACTTATCGAAGCCTTGCTGCATTGAAGTTGGTTTAGCAAGCTTACCTTTACCGCCACGACCACGCTGGTTACGACCACCACGGTTGTTTGCAGGTTGGTTAGCAGGAGCTGCTTTCTTCTTGCGACGACGAGGTGCTTTCTCATCTTTCTTATCTGCCGCATCTTCAGCTTCACGAGCGTAAGTAGAAGTAGTCACATGGTAATCCGCAGATTTCTCTTGCTCTTTCTTCTTCTTCTCTTCTTCAGACCAACGTTCTTGGTTCTCTTCTGCTAACTTACGAGCTTCTTCAACAAGCTTAGCTGCTTCAGCTTCTGCTTTACGAGTTGCTTCTAGCTCTTGACGAGCTTTAAGTTCATCCGCTTCTTTTTTCGCTTGTGCGTTAGCGTCTGCATTTTTTGAATTCATGTCTTTTTTAGCCTTTTCAGCTTGTGCGCGTTGAGCCTTCTCTTCAGCTTCACGTTTTGCATCCGCTTCACGTGTTACTTTTTCTTCAGCTTCGCGCTGTGCTTTCTCTGCAGCATCACGTTTCGCTTGCTCTTCAGCATCGCGTTGTGCTTTCTCTTCCGCTTCACGATTAGCTACTTCCTCAGCTTCACGTTTCGCTTCATCTTCAATAGTGCTGCGCTTCACGTAAGTACGCTTTTTACGTACCTCTACTTGAACATCCTTACTCTTACCGCCTCCAGCGGCAACACTTAGCGTGCTGCGGGTCTTGCGTTGAAGAGTTAAACGAGTCGGTTCTGTTTCGCCTGAAGTATCGCCGTGCTCCTTTTTAAGGTGCGTTAGCAATGTTTGCTTCTCTGAATCAGTCACTTGATCCGACCCTGCTTTCTTCATGCCTGCATCAGCAAGTTGTTCAATTAAGCGGTCAACTGGCGTACCAATCTCTTCACTCAGTGCTTTAACTGTTAATTGTGTCATACCGCTTTCTCTCCTTGCTGAATTATTCTTCGTCGCCGAACCAACAGATGTTACGCGCAGCCATAATTAGCTCGCCTGCACGCTCTGCAGTTAGGTCTTCGATGCCTTCTAGTTCATCAACGCCTTGGTCAGCTAGGTCTTCCAGTGTCGCAACGCCTTTTGCTGCTAGCTTGTAAGCCATTTCACGCTCAAGACCTTCAAGTGCAAGTAAGTCTTCAGCAGGCTCAACACCGTCGAAAGTTTCTTCTTTCGCTAGCGCTAGAGTAGTCAGTGCGTCTTTTGCGCGGTTACGTAGTTCTTCAACGATACCTTCGTCTAGACCGTCTACTTCAAGAAGCTCGTTCACAGGAACGTATGCTACTTCTTCAAGCGTAGAGAAGCCTTCTTCAACAAGCATTTGAGCAAAGTCTTCTTCAATGTCTAGGTGCTTCATGAAGTTTTCAATAGAAGCAACTGCTTCTTCTTGGTGCTTCTTCTCAAGATCAGCAACAGTCATTACGTTCAGTTCCCAACCAGTAAGTTGAGACGCTAGACGTACGTTTTGACCGCTACGGCCAATCGCTTGTGCTAGGTTATCCGCTTCAACAGCGATATCCATAGAGTGTGCGTCTTCATCAACGATGATTGAAGCAACATCAGCAGGAGCCATTGCGTTGATTACGAATTGAGCCGGGTTATCATCCCAAAGAACGATATCAATACGCTCACCACCAAGATCGTTAGAAACAGCTTGTACACGTGCGCCACGCATACCAACACACGCACCAACTGGGTCAATACGTTTGTCGTTTGTTTTCACAGCGATTTTAGCACGAGAACCAGCGTCACGTGCAGCACCTTTAAGTTCAATTAGCTCTTCACCAATCTCAGGCACTTCAACACGGAATAGTTCAGCTAGCATTTCTGGCTTCGAACGAGTAACGAAAAGCTGGAAACCACGAGCTTCTGGTTTAACTGCGTAAAGAAGACCACGAACACGGTCACCTGGACGGAAGTTTTCACGAGGAAGTTGGTCATCACGAAGGATTACCGCTTCAGCGTTGTTACCTAGGTCTAGAATAATAGTGTCACGGTTAACTTTCTTAACTGCGCCAGTTACTAGCTCGCCTTCGTTATCGATAAACTGCTCAACGATTTGAGCGCGTTCAGCTTCACGTACTTTCTGTACGATAACTTGCTTAGCCGTTTGAGTCGTAATACGGTCAAACGTTACTGATTCGATATCATCTTCAATGAAACCGCCAAGTTCGATCTCTGGGTCATCGTACTTTGCAGCTTCAATAGAGATTTCTTTTGTTGGGAATTCAACTTCCTCAACAGCTTCCCAACGACGGAAAGTTTCGAAATCACCCGTTTTACGGTCAATTTCAACACGAACTTCAATTTCTAGTTCGCTTTTCTTTTTTGTTGCCGTTGCAAGCGCGATTTCAAGCGCTTCAAAAATACGCTCACGAGGAACTGCTTTCTCATTTGAAACAGCTTCTACTACCGCCAAAATTTCTTTGTTCATTAATCTAGCCTCTTAAGCTCTTCTCTCTAGGAGAACTAAAATTTAGGGATCAGGTTAGCTTTCGCAATATTGCTCAGGACGAATTCTTCTTCTTGTCCTTCAACCAATACTTTCACTGTCTCGCCTTCGATAGATTGGATATCACCTTTCCATTTACGACGGTTGCCGACAGCCATTTTCAAAACGATGCTTACCTCGTGACCAATAAATTGTTGGTAATGCTCTGCTTTGAACAGTGGTCTCTCTAAACCTGGTGAAGACACTTCAAGGTTATAAGCCACTGAAATTGGATCTTCAACGTCCATTACGGCACTTACTTGGTGGCTAACTTCAGCGCAATCATCTACATTGATACCGTTTGGTGAATCGATGTAAATACGTAGCGTTGAGTGCTCACCAGCACGAATAAATTCTAATCCAACTAACTCATAACCTGATGCTGCTACTGGAGCGTCAAGCATTTCAGTAAGTTGTCTTTCTAAACCAGTCATTTAACCACTCCAGAAACAAAAAAAGGGCTCAAAGCCCAATTTAAATTCCAAGCAAACATTATCTAAATACATTTACAAATGCTTAGATAACAAAAAACCCCGTATAAGCCGGGGTTTTTGTTGCTGGACCCTTATATGTTAAGTGCCATCACATTCGATATCGCACCTAACTCACAGTGAGGTTCACACTGTGCAAACTTGCTACCAATACAAGCTATATAATAGCATTGAAATTGGTTGCGGGAGCCGGATTTGAACCGACGACCTTCGGGTTATGAGCCCGACGAGCTACCAAACTGCTCCATCCCGCGTCCGACTTGCGAGCATTATACGCCCAACAAGATGTTTTACAAGTTTGTAAACATGGTGCCGAGAGAGGGACTCGAACCCTCACACCCTAAGGCACTAGCACCTCATGCTAGCGTGTCTACCAATTTCACCATCTCGGCATCAAATCTTTACAGATTATTGTGGAATTTCGTCGCCTTGCGCCGGAACTTCACTCACTGCATCATCAGCTTGTTGAATCACCTGACCTTGGGTCGGGTCAATCCATTGTGACTCAGTTTTATGTGTAGACATATTACCAAGCACTAAGCTAAGGATAAAAAATGTAGTTGCAAAAATTGCAGTCATTCGGGTAAGGAAATTTCCTGAGCCACCAGCACCAAACACAGTGTTTGAAGCGCCAGCACCGAAAGAGGCTCCCATATCTGCGCCTTTACCTTGTTGAATCAACACTAGGCCAATTACACCAAGCGCTGCCAACAGGTAAATCACAAGTAGAACTGTAAACATTTTTCCACCTATGTTCCTAATTGTTGAGCCAGCGCCGTTCAAAAAACTATTTTTAAGAACAAGGCTAGCGACCTCCTAACTGAAGGCCGAGCAATACTAGCGAATGCGACGATGGCTGACAAGGAGAATTTGCTAAAAAATAAGCCTTTACCAAGTGAATGGTCAAAAAAAGGTCAAAAGCGACACAAAACTCATTTACGTCTCTTTTGACCGTTATATCTTTTGACCGTGATATAAGTCAACCACTTCTAATCACAGGCGCTATTCGCTGCGCCAGCTAAGTAAAAGGTTAAATTAGCAGTTTGCTTTTACTGCATCTGCAATCTTAAGCGCTGATGCTTGAACAAGCTCTGCATCTTCGCCTTCAACCATGACACGCAGTAGTGGCTCGGTACCAGACTTGCGTAATAGCACACGACCTTTCTCGCCAAGCTCAGCTTCTACTTCAACAACCGCTGCTTTTACCGCTTCAGCTTCCAATGGGTTTGAATCTCCGCTGAAACGAACGTTTTCTAGAACTTGAGGGTATAACGTCATGCCCTGAGACAGCTCATTCAGCGTCATTTCACTATCAACAACTGAAGCCAACACTTGCAGAGCAGCAACGATAGCATCACCCGTCGTCACTTTATCTAGTAGGATAACATGCCCCGAATTTTCAGCGCCGATCTTCCAGCCTTTAGCAAGAAGCTGTTCCATTACGTAACGGTCACCAACAGCAGCACGAACAAACGGAATACCTAACTGCTTAAGGCCATTTTCCATACCAAGGTTGGTCATTAGTGTACCAACAACGCCACCTTTCAACTCACCGCGACGCAGTGCATCACGAGCAATGATGTAAGCGATTTGATCGCCATCAACTTTGTTACCTAGCTCGTCAACCATGATGATACGGTCACCATCACCATCAAAGCCAAGACCTAATGCCGCTTTTTCTTCAACCACTTTTGCTTGCAGAGCACGTACATCTGTCGCACCGACTTCGTGGTTGATATTAGTACCGTTTGGCTCAACACCAATCGCAATAACTTCAGCACCCAGCTCTTTAAATACGGCAGGAGCTATGTGGTAAGTCGCACCATGTGCACAATCGACAACAATTTTCATTCCTGCAAGCGTCATCTGATTTGGGAATGTGCTCTTACAGAACTCGATGTAACGGCCAGCCGCATCGTTCAAACGTACTGCTTTACCAAGCTCAAATGAATCAACACATTCGATGTCTTTATCCAATTCAGCTTCAATTGCCAACTCGATATCGTCCGGCAGTTTTGTTCCCTCAGAAGAGAAGAACTTGATACCGTTATCGTAGTATGGGTTGTGTGATGCAGAGATAACGATCCCTGCTTCAGCGCGGAAGGTTTGAGTTAGGTAAGCCACAGCAGGTGTTGGCATTGGGCCAGTAAACGTAGCCTGAAGACCAGCAGCAGCAAGGCCAGCTTCTAGCGCTGACTCAAGCATGTAACCAGAGATACGAGTATCTTTACCAATGATGACTTTCTTTGTGCCTTGCTTCGCAAGAACACGACCCGCAGCCCAGCCAAGCTTCAGAACAAAATCAGGTGTAATCGGGTACTGGCCTACTTTGCCACGCACACCATCTGTGCCGAAATAACGTCTTTTATCAGACATAGTGATTTTCCTTAATTATATTTAGTGATTGTTGTTCATCACTTCGATTATTTTCATCGCTTCCAGTGTCTCCTCGACATCATGAACGCGAATAATTTGTGCGCCTTTCATCGCGGCAATCGTCGCGCAAGTGACGCTTGCGACCATGCAGTCGGCCGGAACCTTGTCTAGCAATTTAAAGATCATCGATTTTCTCGACATCCCCGCTAAAACAGGTAAGCCTAACGAATGAAACTTTTCAAGGTGCGCTAATAGGTGGTAATTATGCTCAATGGTTTTACCAAAACCAAAACCAGGATCCAGAATCAGCTGATCTTTTGATATACCAACAGCCTCACAAGCCTCCACCCTTTCTTTTAAGAACGCTTCAACATCCATTAGGACATCATCGTAATTAGGGTTAGCTTGCATGGTTCTTGGCTGACCTTTCATGTGCATCAGGCAAACGGGCACATTAGCATCGGCGGCCGCTTCTAAAGCTCCGGGCTCTTGCAGTGCGCGCACATCATTGATCAAATCAGCCCCCGCTTCAACGGCTTGGCGCATCACTTCAGCTTTACTGGTATCAATGGAGATCCACACATCAAACTTAGCGCGAATTGCTTTAATGGCAGGAATAACGCGAGCGAGCTCTTCTTCTAAAGGAACGTCAGGCGCTCCCGGGCGAGTTGATTCACCACCAATGTCAATAATGCTAACACCAGCTTGAATCATTCGCTCTGCTTGCAGTAAAGCATTATCTAATGAATTGAATTTTCCGCCATCAGAGAAAGAGTCAGGCGTGACATTGAGGATGCCCATCACATGTGGGCGATCTAACACGAGAGTTTTATTATGTGCTTTTAATATCATGGAAGGCCGATCTTAAAGGGAAAAACACCATAGGCTATAAACAGAAAAACCCTGAGCGTACTCAGGGTTTTAATTGATAGTTTAGCGATTAAGAATCTTTGTTTTGAGCATCATCTGATTCAGATTTAACTTCTTCAACTTTTGACTCTTCAGCTTTAGGTTCCGCTTTAGCTTCTTCTGCCTTAGCTTCAGGTTTTGCTTCTTCCTTTGTAGGTTCAGCTTTTACCTGATCACCCCAACCAGCTGGATCACGAATCTCTTGCTTACGCTCCATCAAGTCATCAATTTGACCTGCATCGATCGTTTCGAACTTCATTAGAGCGTCTTTCATCGAATGCATGATATCCATGTTATCTTCAAGAATCTTCTTAGCTCTATCGTAGTTACGGTCGATAAGGATACGAATCTCTTCATCGATAAGCTTAGTCGTGTCATCAGAAACGTGCTTAGCTTGGCTCATGCCGCGACCTAGGAAAACTTCACCTTCTTCTTCTGCGTAAAGAAGAGGACCCAATTTCTCAGAGAAGCCCCACTGCGTAACCATCTTACGAGCAATATCAGTTGCACGTTCGATATCGTTAGACGCACCAGTTGACACTTTGTCTTTACCGTAAATAAGTTCTTCAGCAAGACGACCACCGTACAGGCTAGAAATCATAGACTCTAGATGTTGGCGAGACATGCTCACACGATCTTGCTCTGGCAAGTACATGGTTACACCAAGCGCACGACCACGTGGAATGATTGACACCTTGTACACTGGATCGTGTTCAGGTACCAAACGACCAACAATTGCGTGACCCGCTTCGTGGTAAGCCGTTGACTCTTTCACTTCTTCAGACATAACCATTGAACGGCGCTCTGCACCCATCATAATTTTGTCTTTCGCAAGTTCAAACTCAACCATAGACACATTGCGCTTGTTACCACGAGCAGCAAATAGCGCCGCTTCGTTCACAAGGTTCGCAAGATCTGCACCAGAGAAGCCTGGAGTACCACGAGCGATCAGCGACGGTTCAACATCACCTGATAGTGGCACTTTACGCATGTGTACTTTAAGAATCTGTTCACGACCACGTACATCCGGTAGACCAACCACAACTTGACGGTCAAAACGACCAGGACGAAGTAATGCAGGGTCTAGTACGTCTGGACGGTTAGTCGCAGCGATAACGATAATACCTTCGTTACCTTCGAAACCATCCATCTCAACCAACATTTGGTTCAGTGTTTGTTCACGTTCATCGTGACCACCACCAACACCAGCGCCACGTTGACGACCTACAGCATCAATTTCATCGATAAAGATGATACAAGGTGCCGCTTTCTTCGCTTGTTCGAACATGTCACGCACACGAGATGCACCAACACCAACAAACATTTCAACGAAGTCAGAACCAGAGATAGTAAAGAACGGTACTTTCGCTTCACCGGCAATCGCTTTTGCAAGCAATGTTTTACCCGTACCAGGAGGACCAACCAACAGGATACCTGTCGGGATCTTACCACCTAGCTTTTGGAAGCGGCTTGGGTCACGAAGGTAGTCCACAAGCTCTTTCACGTCTTCTTTTGCTTCGTCACAACCAGCAACATCAGCAAACATGGTTTTGATTTGTTCTTCGCTCATCATTCGAGCTTTACTCTTACCGAAAGACATCGCGCCTTTACCGCCGCCGCCGCCTTGCATTTGACGCATGAAGAAAATCCATACACCAATCAGTAAGATCATTGGGAACCATGAGATGAAGATAGTGCCAAGCAGGCTCTGCTCTTCAGGTGGTGTACCCTGAACTTTTACGTTTTGATTAATTAAGTCATCAAGTAGCTTTTGATCATAAACAGGCATGTAAGTTACATACTTAGAACCACCACCACGACGTGTGAAAGTGATTTCGCTGTTATTGAACTGTGCGTCTTGAATCTGGCCTTGGCCAACTTCCTGTACAAACGTGGTGTAATCTACTGCTCTGCCGTTACTTTCCCCAGGGCCGAAGCTCTGGAATACCGACATCAACACTACCGCGATAACAAGCCACAGAATTAAATTTTTTGCCATGTCACTCAAGGTGTAAGCCTCTCGATAACTAATTGTAATTAAAGGTAGGGTACTACAGTTTGTAACCTGTAGCCATGTTGTTAACTCTCACTCTTGGAAGAGAATCGTTAACCTTTGTAACCAGTGGCTACGATAAACACTTCACGAGATCGAGCTCGAGAAGAGTCGGGTTTTCTAACTTTTACTGTTTTAAACATCTCGCGGACGTCCTTAACGTATTGGTCAAACCCTTCGCCTTGGAATACTTTTACAACAAAACTACCATTGGTAGCTAGAACTTGTCGACACATATCCAAAGCTAATTCAACTAAATACATAGCTCTTGGCTGATCCACAGAATTGTTGCCTGCTATATTAGGTGCCATATCTGACATCACGACATCAACCATGTTTGGTTGTATACGTTCCAACAAGGCATCTAGCACAGCTTCTTCGCGGAAATCGCCTTGTAAAAAGCTAACACCAGCAATCGGATCCATTGGTAACAAGTCACACGCAATGATTTGTCCGTTGTCTCCAACAATCTTAGCAGCATATTGAGACCAACCGCCAGGTGCTGCACCCAAATCCACAATGGTCATCCCAGGAGACAGCAATTTATCTTTCGTTTGAATCTCTTCCATTTTGAAATAAGCACGTGAACGATAGCCTTTCTTTCTTGCTTCATTTGCGTACTTGTCGTCGAAGTGTTCCTTCAACCAACGGCCTGAACTGGCCGAGTGTTTCTGTTTGCTCATTGGATACCTAAATTGGAGGAAAGTACTAATTGCTGAATAAATTATAGTCTTCAGCTTTAGATGGCGTTAAAATAGGTTTTTTCAACCCTAATAGTAAAGAAAATTGGCCGCGTAATGAACCTAAGTACCAAACAAAAGCAGCATCTAAAGGGCCTAGCTCACAGTTTAAAACCTGTTGTGCTAATGGGCGCAAATGGACTTACTGAAGCTGTTCTAGCGGAAATCGAATTAGCTCTAGACCACCACGAACTGATCAAGATTAAAGTTGCATCAGAAGACCGTGAGACTAAGCAACTGATTATCGATGCAATTGTACGTGAAACTAAAGCTGAGAAAGTACAGACTATCGGTAAAGTTCTAGTACTGTTCCGCCAGTCAGAAGCACGTAAAATCGAGATTCCACGTAAATAAGCGAGTTTGATATAAGCTAACTTCACTAATAGGAAGCCACAGCGCTTATCTTTTAGTGTAGCGTGAGAAACGAAAAAGGTCGCATTTAGCGACCTTTTTACTTATCAGAAACAAAGAAAATTCAATTAGATATATTCTACTTTGTCGATTTCGAAGTCTTTGTCACCACCAGGGGTAGAGATCATGACTTCGTCGCCTTCCATTTTACCGATAAGACCGCGAGCAATTGGCGATTTCACAGAAATGCGACCCGTTTTGATGTCTGCTTCGTCTTCTGAAACGATTTGGTAGCGGAACTCATCATCGGTATCCACATCAATCAGTGTCACTGTCGTACCAAAGATAATCTTGCCCGTATTATCCATTTGCGTTACATCGATGATCTGAGCCAGTGATAGCTTATATTCAATATCACGGATCTGAGCTTCACAAATACCCTGCTCTTCACGAGCGGCGTGGTATTCAGCATTCTCTTTCAGGTCACCTAGTTCACGTGCTTCACCAATAGCTGCTGAGATAACAGGGCGTAGCTTAAGTAGGCGATCTAATTCGTCACGTAGCTGCTGAGCGCCACGTACTGTCATTGGAACCTTTTCCATTTTTTACCTCTATGCCAAAGCTTTCTTTGGCCAACATAAATACACCCAACGTATTTATTGGGTGATAGAAACAAAACGATTTGGCTTAGTGTAAACAAACTTTATGGCTAAATCACCTTTATTCCACTTTGCGTTATAAAAGCTTTATCTAGGTCTAAATTACAGACATCACAAAAATGAATAATAACCTCCCCATCAATAAGTGGAGAGCTAAATACCTAAAAAAACAAAAAACAAACAAAATAAACACAGATCACACTTTTATAAAATACACTCAAAAACAATCACTTAAACAAAAAAGATATAATAAAACAGTGTTCATTTTTTAGTTTTATATCATTTTACTAACTGACCATGGAACTTTAGAGGTAAAAAGTAACCCATGGATTGCACTGGCATTTTCAGACTTCTGTTCTAATCATGATTATGAAGCCTGATTAATACAGGCAATACACAAAAGGGTTCAAATCCTTAATAAAACTTCTATGGACAGTAATTAGGAAATAATAACATGAACAAGACTATGATCGCGCTTGCTGTATCTGCTGCAGCTCTTGCTACTAACGCAGTGGCAGCCGACGGTAAACAAGCTGGTGATATTGCCGGTACTTCTGTATACAGCTCAAACGGCACTTCTCTAGAAATCGGTGGTCGTGCTGAAGCTCGTCTATCTCTAAAAGATGGCAAAGCACAAGACAACACTCGTGTACGTCTTAACTTCCTAGGTAAAGTTGAAATCCAAGACGGCCTATACGGCGTTGGTTTCTACGAAGCAGAATACAACGCAAACGACTACGAAGGCGATGCTGATTCTATCGATCACCGTTACACATACGCTGGTATCGGCGGTACATTCGGTGAAGTAACTTACGGTAAAAACGACGGTGCGCTAGGCGTTATCACAGACTTTACCGATATCATGTCTTACCACGGTAACTCAGCGGCATACAAAATTGCAGCGGCTGACCGTACAGACAACATGCTTTCTTACAAAGGTGAATTCCAAGACCTAGCAGTTAAAGCAAGCTACCGTTTCGCTGACCGTTCTGAAACTGCAGCAGGCGACTTCACTGACAACAACGAAGATGGCTACTCTCTATCTGGTATCTACTCAATCGGCGACTCTGGCTTTAAGCTAGGTGCTGGTTACGCTGATCAAGACGAGCAAAACGAATACATGCTAGCGGCTTCTTACCGCACTGAAGCTCTATACTTTGCTGGTACGTTCACAGACGGTGAGCTAGCGAAAGATAACGGTGATTACACTGGTTACGAATTCGCAGCAGCATACACACTAGAAAAAACTGCATTCACACTAACGTACAACAACGCAGAAACTGACGGTGAAACTTCAGCTGACAACGTTGCAATCGATGCGACTTACTACTTCAAGCCGAACTTCCGTACGTACATCTCGTACAACTTCAACCTAATCAGTGAAAATGACACAATTGGTACTGTAGGTTTGGGTAACGGTACTGCATCTAAAGCAGACGCTGAAGACGAGCTAGCTCTAGGTCTACGTTACGACTTCTAATTCTGATTATCTAATTGATTAATTAGTTAATTGAGAATCAAAACGCCCGCTATCTAGCGGGCGTTTTTTATATCTGTATACTGAAAACATCAGCCATCCAAGAAATCTTCTATGCGCCTTCTATCCACACTACTGGTATGTAGTTTTTCCATTAGCGCTTTCTCAGTTAACGCTTTCGCTTACCCCCCTCTAGATAAACTGCCTGATGGCAGTAGCACCAGTGTAATTTTGGAATCCCTGAAAGGCGATTCAAACAAACTGAATTCCAATAGTGATGGCTTCTACCCACCCGCCAGTACTTTGAAGCTGGTGACAGCTTTGGCGGCTAAGTTGGAGTTAGGGGATGACTTTCACTACACGACCAGCATTGTTCGTTCTGGTAATGACTCTATCATTTCATTTAGTGGCGACCCAACGCTGCAACGAGAACAGCTTAAAAGCCTTTTGGCTCAATACGCTAAGTCTCAATCAAGAACCATCAAAGGCAACTTATACCTCGATAACTCGACTTTTACGGGCTATCAGCGAGCGGTGGGGTGGCCTTGGGACATTCTAGGCGTTTGTTACAGTGCGCCTTCGAGTGCAATGACCTTAGACAGCAACTGTGCACAAGCCTCTATTTATACAAAAGATAATGGCAGCACTCGGGTTTATATTCCCGCTCACTATCCGATAGACGTGACGACCACCGCTGCCACGGTAACTCGCTCTGGGCAGAAGGCAACACAATGCGACTTGGAGCTCATCACCACACCAGATAACGCTTACAAGCTCTCTGGTTGCTTGGTTGAGCGTAAAAAGCCACTGCCACTCAAGTTCGCGATTCAAAATCCAGAACTTTACACATATCAAGTCGTTACATCGCTTCTCAAAGAACTGAAAATAGAAGTAAAAGGTGATGTGATTATTGGTAAAAAAGCGCAAGCAGACAAAACCACGTTAGTCGCTAGTCACAACTCAGAAAAGCTTCCTGAACTGCTCGATATCATGCTCAAGAAGTCAGATAACCTTATCGCAGATAATCTAACTAAAACGCTAGGAGCAACATTTTATGTTCAACCGGGCAGCTTCAATAACGGCACTGAAGCAATAAAACAGATACTGCTGACCAAGGCTAATATTGACCTCAGTAAAGCGCAGCTCGTCGATGGTTCAGGGTTATCCAGAAATAACCGAATGAGGTCACAGACCATGGCTCAAGTGCTTCGTTATATCTGGGAAAACGATCAACAGCTCAGCCTGATTGAGGCTATGCCTACATCTGGCACTGATGGAACGCTCAAATACCGTCAGAGCATGAGAAAAGCACCGATTCAAGGCAACATTATCGCCAAGAGTGGTTCTCTATACGGCAGTTACAACATGGCGGGATACGGATTAGATAAAGCGGGAAAACCAAACTCTCTGTTTGTACAATTTGTCCGTGATTACTTCCCTGAAGAACAAGATCCAGACAGACCGGTAGAGGCTCCAATCACCCAGTTTGAGCGTGCTTTCTACAAAGATGTAGTTGAGTTCAGTCAAACACAAAGCAAATCGAAGTAATGTTTGGCTCTGTGTAAACTTCTACTCAAACAATAAAAATGGCGCTGAAGACCTTCAATCTGCAGCGCCATTTTTGTTTCTCAGATGTATTTAGCTATTTTTATAGGTGCCTATTTTTATAGGAGCTAAGCGATACCGAGGAATGAGTTAACCACAGTGAAGTAGATCCACATTCCTGAGATATCAACTATGGAAGCAAGCACTGGGCTCACTAGCACTGCAGGGTCCAACTTGAACAAACGAGCCACGATAGGCAACCCGCCGCCAAGAACCGTCGATATTGTCACCTGAATAAACAGAGCAACAGCGATAGCAAAGGCAATCATGTTAATGTCGTAACCACCAGTAGACTGGTTTTCACTGAACAGCAAGATACGTCCAATCATTACCGCGGCAATCGCCAGTGCTAAACAAATAGCCACTCTAAACTCTTTCCATAGAACATTGGCCCACTGACGTTTTTTCAATTCACCAGTGGCTAAGGCTCTAATCACCAAAGTAGCGGCTTGTGTTCCCGTGTTACCTCCCGCTGCAGCGATAACTGGCATATAGATAGCTAGCAGTACCAGTTGGCTAAGGATATCTTCGTACTGAGCGATGATAAGACCAGAAACGATACCTAGCAGTGCCAGCGCAATAATCCAACCGATACGCTGTCTAACATGGCTTAATACACCTGTAGAAAGGTAACCCTGTTGAGGCTCAACCTCTGAATAGATTAGCCCTAGTTGGTGAGCTAGATGTCGCGAACGCTTTTCAAAGCCTTGCTCCTCTAACTCACTAAGTAGAGCTTGAATCGTACTTAGAGAGCATTGCCCTAATACAAGTACTGCATCTTCAAGCGGCATACAGTTGAGAAGCCTAACTTGCTGCTCACGCCCGTATTGCTGAAATGCATTCGATACAGCTTGGATGTCTTGCTCTGAGTACAGAGCTTCAATAGATAAAAAAGTGTTGTTCATTACCGTCATGGCGAATCTCCCGATTGGCAAAGGTAACGACCATCAAAACAAGTAGCCTACAGTAAGTACTTCACAAACATAAAGCGGTGTACACCAAGAGCGTAGAACTCGATACATAAAGCATATAACTGAGCGCACCAAGAGCTTAAAGCACTGGTGTGTCTACTTGTTAGAATCTAGAGTGTGGAAAAGAATGAAGGGAAAACAAAGATACCCTACCTGAACGGCAGGACAATAGATCAATACCGAGACAGGTTATTCTTCTCCATTCAAACTAGGAGGATGGTCGGTATTGTTCATAAAAATCTCCAAAATTACTGTCAGTTCGACAGCGCGCATAGTGTAGCAATAGCCGTTCAAAAACTTCGTCAAATTCCTGTCAATAAATAGGGGTCAATAAAAAAGGCATCCGTAGATTAATGCCGTTCACTTAAGAG
>NZ_JBFRKQ010000059.1:0-6992 GCF_041469505.1 Vibrio sp. 10N.286.49.E11 | reverse complement strand
TCAAATTGGCAACAGAAGCGGCGATCACCAGTTATAGTTGAGGTAGGTTTAGTTGAAGAGCCTCTGAGTTCCAAAGCTAAAATGTACTAATTCAGCTGAAAGTTACTCATTTATTTTAATTTACTGCTTGTTGTTAGCTTTTCTCAAAGTAGTGTTCTTATTTTGGGAGCACAAAAGGACGGCTTGATCCGCCCCATCATAGTTGGATATTAAGTTAAGCCTCTTCATACCTACAGTTTTCCAAGGCTTCCTAATTTAGCACAAAACCAGACTCGTTTTTGTCCAGACTCTTGCTAGGGAGTGGGCGTACTCGGTGTGGGCGTACTCGGTAATTACGCTTTTGAACTCCGTCAACAAGAAGCAGTACAGTAAGATCCTAAATAGCACCTATTTAGTCAGGCCGCAGACCAAATCTAAGTCTGGATAGTGCAACTAGACTTCACGTTTACTTTTGGCTAGCAATGATGAAATTAATTCTTTCCTCTCACTCTCTGTCATTTGAGAAACAATACATGCTAGTTCTGCGGCGCTTGCATCTTCACAGAAAAAGTAACTTAAAGGCACACCTAGTTCATCTGCCAATAGCTTTAAGGTTTGTACGTCTGGGGTGTGTTTACCCTTCTCGTATTGATTCATTCTAGGGCTAGCAGAGCTTTCATCCATACCTATACGTACTCCCAATGCTTTTTGAGAGAGGTTTGCTTTTTTGCGGGCTTCTTTGAGCCGCACTGGAATTGGGTTTTCGAATGGCACTTAAGTTTCATGTCTCTGATCTCACGGTAACTAAGATTTTCTTAGTTTTACTGATTTCTGTATACTAAGCAATCCTTAGTATTTTAGTGGTATATACGGTACATGAAGCGTTTTTTGAAAATCAGTGATGAAATGCACAACCTATTGATTGAAAAAGAGATGGATGGTTTTTTAGTTGTTGAGCTAAGAGATGCATTTGTTTCGATTAATGACTCCTATGTTGATCCGGATGATGCTCGTCGTAAGGTTTATCGACAACTCCTTCGTTTGGTGAAGAATAATTGGCTTCGAGTTGAAGGGACGGGGCGGCAGAAACGATACTTTCAAACAGACTTATTTAAAGGTCTTCAAATCGATACTGTATCAGACAACACTAAGGTTACTTTTTCCACCTCGTCTGATTACTCGGTATTAAGGCACGAACGCAATCAGCACAAAGGTGAGCTAGAGATTGTTTTTGGGGAGATTAATGAGTATCAATCTCTCTGTAGCCGCTTTCCTGAACTCGAGCCGAGGTTGCTTCCACTTCTTGAGCAAGCAAGAGAGCATTCAGCGCAGTTATTAGGAAGAGTGAATGTACTCACAAGTGTTCTCAAAACACTTTGTGAGGACAACCAGTCGTGCTAAGACAATGGCAGACAGAATGCTCAGAGAAGGCATTACAGAAATACAGCTCAAACCAGCAGCACTTCTTCTGCCAAGCAACTCCAGGGGCAGGAAAAACAGTATTGGCTGCGACGGTCGCTTCAAAGTTGCTGCAAGAGGACAAGATCGATCTTGTATTGTGTTTCTCTCCCTCTTTAACGGTTTCAAGCGGAATAAAGAAAACCTTTTCACAGATTCTTAATTGTACCTTTAATGGTGGATTAGGTTCTATTGGACGATCTCTCACTTATCAGTCGATTCAATTTCTAAATGAGGAGTTTTGGCTGACGCTAAGAAATCATCGAGTTTTTGTGGTCTTTGATGAGATACACCATTGCTCTGGTACAGAGATTGAAAATGCGAATGTTTGGGGCCAACAAGTCCTTGCAAAGATTCAAGGACTCGCAACGTATACCCTTGCTCTTTCAGGGACTCCGTGGCGTTCAGACTCTTTGCCAATAGTATTGGGACAGTACAGCGATCCTGACGGGATACTTTTGGTTGATTATCAATACACGTTGAAACAAGCAATCGGCGATAAGGTTTGCAGAGCCCCTAAGATTGTTTTGGTTGATAATGAACATTTGACCGTGACGAACGATGAGAAGGTGGAGTCTTTTACTTCAATATTGGAAATGATTAAGCAGACCAAGGCCTCATATCAAAGCATCATTCATAATGAAGATGCAATGGAGTACTTACTTGGGTTGGGTTGCAAAAAGCTTGCAGAAATCCGTTCTCGATCCCCGACGGCTGGAGGGTTAATTGTTGCTGCATCAGTTCAGCACGCACAAACAATTAAAAAGGTACTTTCTGAAAAGTATGCTCAATCGGTCTCAATAGTGACCTATCGGCATGAAGAGCCTTTAGCAGAGATTGAACGTTATAGACGAAGCGATACTCAATGGATTGTTAGCGTTGGAATGATTAGTGAGGGGACCGATATTCCGCGCCTTCAAGTGTGTTGTCACATGAGTTCAGTCAAAACCGAATTGTACTTCAGACAGGTGCTCGGGCGAATTCTTCGTGTGAACGGCGTGACAAATCAACAAGCGTGGTTATTCACCTTTGCTGAACAAAGCTTGATTGACTATGCAGAAAGGATTGAACACGATATTCCTGAGTCGTGTATATATGCAAAATGGAAAAATTTTGCAGAAGCCGAGCCAGATACTAAGCGCAACCGTCTGAGCGAAAAGGGGGTGCTAGAAGAGCGTGGAGGACTTAGCTCTAAGCTGGTATGGAATGGCACAACAAAGAACACTGATAATATTGATATCGCACTTGGCGCGTTTGATGAGCTTCGGCTCGGAGCTTTTAGACAGCGGGTAATATCGGCATTTTTGGCTTCTTGAGTAGGCCTATTATTTACCAAGCCGCTTAACTCAATCAAAATTCAGCGTTTTTACTTTGGGTGGCGTAGCTTAGGGGCTCGTTAATACCACACGTTAGTTCTGAATTGCTCCTGGCCCGAAAGAGCTAGTAAATCCTGCTAGCTCAAAAATGTCCAAAGCCGTCATAACTTACCAGTCAAATATCATCCTTTTACTGAAGATAACATCTTTATTCTTAAGGAATGAATACAAAATCAGTTCTTCTAGACTACATAGATCGCGCAAATGCGAACGGTGATAACTGCTATAAACAATTGCTTGTATTGATGCGGGAATCGGTAGCACGGACCGATGCTGAAGAAATAGATTGGCACATGATAAACGATTCGCTGGAAGCTGATGTACTTTTACTAATTGTGTTAACTGACATGGATCTGACGATTCAGTATCATGAGTACGTACTAATGCATGCTGTTACTTTCGTCATGAAATTTGATAATCATATACTCCACTAGGAAAAATGTGCCAATTTATCATCTTTAACTTCCAGTAAACCGCCAATGTCCATCAACGTTTCAGATCTTACTGAACCCTACTAAATGTGACTGCCAAACTTCATGTTGACCAAAACACTGAGAGGAGGTCAACATGAGAAAGTTATCTTCTGGAAAATGCAGTGGCATCAAAAGGCCATTTAAACTTGAAGAGATCTGGCGGATCAGAACTAGGCTGGAGATTGAAAACGATCTGATGCAGCTTGCACTACTGAACCTAGCTATAGATAGCAAGTTAAGAGCGAGTGATTTGCTGAAGCTACACGTTTACGATGTTTCTTCGCAAGGAGTTATCTATGAAAGGGTTCAGTGCATCCAGCAAAAAACTGGCACCGATGTCCACTATGAGATTACTCCTAGAACACAGCAAAGTATTAGCCGATGGGTTTTTGCAGCATCTCTAGAGGCAAGCAGTTTTCTATTCCCGAGTAACCGACGCTCTGGGCAGCCTATCAGCTACTCATTCTATCGTTCAATTATCAGGAACTGGGCTGCAAAATTGGGATTGAATGCTGACTATTATGGCACTCATTCCATGCGCCGAACTAAAGCCACTTTAATCTATGCCAGAACGAAAAACATCAGGGCCGTACAGATCTTACTTGGACATTCGAAGCTAGATAACACAATTCGATACCTTGGCGTTGAGCTAGAAGACGCTCTGAGGTTGTCTGAGAAAACAGACTGTTGAAAAACAGGTTCTGCCACAGGCTTTTCTTCTGAAAGCCTGTGCCCCAAAATGAGCCAGATAGGGATTGAACTCAGTTTCAAACCCTGCAACTTGCCTTACTTTTCCTCATGTCTAGAGTTCTAACTTCGCCCCTTCCCTAAAAGAAATTTCTAACCCACTAGAGACTGATCTTCAATCACAGCTACACATGAATACGTTGTTTAAGTGTTTCTAAGCTACTGAATTGTCGATAACTAAATGGGAGTTCTTCAGTGATAACGCTCCTTGAATAGGAAGCCATATTTTTTCAGAGTTTGCACCTAAAAAATCGGATTGATAGTGGATTATATGCTTGTTTTTCAGTTCGTTAGGTAAGTGACTTGAGGTATGCTGATAGTATAAATTCGTGCCTGCACGATATTAAAATGTTATGTTTTTATATGGATGAGGTAACAATGATCAAGTACCTATATGGTAAAAAACAGTTCTTGGAGCCTATTGTAAAGGGGAACATTAGCCCTAGATTTAGTGATTTAAGTCATTACGCTAGATTAGAAAATGATCTAATGAGAGACGAGGAAACAAAAAAGGAGTTTTTCTGGAATAAAAATGTAGGGAAATACTTCATTAATGGACATCAAATTGCCAATGAATCCCTTGCATCAGATATAAACGTTAAAATTATGCCAAGGCACTGTTATTGTTTATGCTTGTCTTCAAAGAAGAACTGTCCGAAGTTGTTCCGCCGATTTAATGCTGACTATTGCATTGCTATTGATGTTGAACTGCTTATAGAGTCATTAGAAATCACCTTTGGTCAGGAATTAGGCAGGTTGTTATTTCATCACTCAGAAATAACCTATTATTCTAAATACGAGAATCTGATAGGACTAACTCCAGAGCAGCTTGTTTTTTATAAACCAGATGTGTTTTTAGTCGAGGCAGAGCAATAGAATTGCCATCTTCTATCCTTTAAATGAAAAAGGTTTTTATACTCCGAATGGAGAGATTATCCCTTTTAAATTGGAAGATGAAAGTATGCATTTGCAATGTAATTCGACGATCAATGAGACATATTGGTCCAGAATTATAGTTGGTTCATTTGAAACCAAAATATAACAAATAAGGATTAAGCGTTGCTCAGCCAACGTTAAATCCCGAGTATTGAACAAGCCCGAAGTCACTTTATTAAGTAAATCATTCGATGATGGTCGAGGGGCATTGCGCCTTGAACTGGTCTATTCACGCATGGCACCAAGTTAGTGACTTTCCAGACCTGTAGTCATTGATGAATTGCTAATTTAAAAACCACTGACAAATAAATGTCCAGAGGTGTGCTGACGGGGCATGTAACACCACTACAAGATGATATTAGGGTAACCATTAAAAGTTTTCTTAACGAATGTTATCCAGTGTTTTCCTAACTTTTGATAACATTTCCTTGTCTTTAAGCATATGGGAATCTTTAATTACAATAGTTTTCTCGGACTCAAGAATTGATACTATCTCATCTTCTATTCGGTCTATCGTGTCTTGAACTATGGAGAGGTCGCGTTGAATTTGAACTCGTATATCTTGTTCATTAGATAGCCCACGATGGATCTGAGGAAACATATAATTAATTTTAAAGCTGATTTCATGCTGGTTGCCTTTTATATTTGAATAGTCGCCATTCAGGAATTTGGTGCTGGAAATAATCATTTCATCAATAACGAGATTCATAATTTCCTTTTTAGACATGAATTGGTCAGGGTAATATTTTTTACGCAACTCTTCTGGCAGGGTGTTAGCTATTAATGTGAAGTTACAACGCTTTAATAGGTACGTTGGTATAATTGAAACCGTATATGGGTGTATTACATCATTTACGAGGAATACTTTAGTGATTTTCTCTTGTGTAGCGGTATTGATTTTCTCCCCTAAAAAGTCAAACAACTGTTTACTTACAGTTGTTTGTAGATTTGAGATTGCTTTAAAAATCTCTCCTAGAGCTTCGGGAGTAAGGCGCTTGAAGAAGCTGATATCATAGCCATAAAAGTCAAATGAGCCAAAATTAACTCTTTTTTCATCTTCCATGCCATCAATTCTTTTGTGAAGGTGCTTTATATCCATATCTAGTAGGTTTGCGAACCCGAAGTCAGTCATAGCATCTAGAACAACATTCTTATGAGCCTCGATGTCGATAACACTCTGTACCTCGAAGAAAGTCTTCATAATATTTTGCTTTAACTTTATTCTTTGGGTAAGGTCTACTCCATCACAAACTTGTACTGTGGTTTTTTTTAGTAACCGAGCGATCTCTTCATATGGCTCATTATCTACATAACCTTGAAATGACTCGTATTCTGAAACTACCTGTTTTACGAACTTGTCAACCTCTCCACTATCTATTTCCTTCGCTATGCCAGTTTTAAATTGTTTTGTAATGCTTAACGTTGGTTCATTTAATGAGCTTGAAACGTAGAACAAGTATTTTACGTTGTCACCAAAGAACAGCTTGTCGTCAATTGTTAAGTGCAATAAGAACTTAATTAATTCTCTTAGGAATGATGGTTTAGTAATCTTGCTAGAATATTTCTTACATTGAACAACTGCTACAACTTTTTCGTTTGAATAAATAACACAATCTCGACCTCTTTCGCCAACACCAGGCATAAGGATGATGTCGCTATATCCTTTATGCTCTCCATTATTGATCTCAGCTTTGAGTAGGTGGTATGTAAGGATCTCGAAATCTCTATCACTTAGCTGATTTAGGGGCAAATTGGTATTGCCCACACTCATTGCTGCCGGTTTATACCTTTGACTTAGTTCTTCACTAATTTCTTTGTCATCGATTTTTTTCATTACTTGAAGCCTTTCGTTTAAGTATCTGATTTATTGTAAATAAACTACCAAGGATGATACAAGAAGATAGTTTGTAGTGGGTGAGTGAATTTGGTCAATTGACTAGAGGCTTTGCAATACTTCAGATAATCCGCTAGAAGCTAAATTAAGAAATCGTGTAACTCATAATTGTCCGTGCGACCTGAGGTC